>JAYVMG010000513.1:0-17499 GCA_043759095.1 Acidobacteriota bacterium
GCGCCTTCGGGTCCCATGACGGCGATCTCCGCCGTCGGCCACGCGTAGTTGAAGTCGGTGCGAATGTGCTTGCTCGACATCACGCAGTACGCGCCGCCGTACGCCTTGCGCGTGATCACGGTCACCTTCGGCACCGTCGCCTCCGCGTACGCAAACAGCAGCTTCGCGCCGTGTCGGATGATCCCGCCGTACTCCTGCACGGTGCCCGGAAGAAAGCCCGGCACATCCTCGAATGTGACCAGCGGGATGTTGAAGGCGTCGCAGAACCGCACGAACCGCGCGCCCTTCACCGACGCGTCGATGTCGAGCGTGCCCGCGAGCACCGCCGGCTGATTGGCGACAATCCCGACCGGGCGACCGTCGAGCCGCGCGAAGCCGACGAGGATGTTCTTCGCGTAGTGCTGATGGACCTCGAGAAAATATCCCTCGTCCACAATCAGGTGGATCACGTCGAGCATGTCGTAGGGCTGATTGGGCGACGCCGGCACGATGCGATCGAGCGCGGGATCTTCGCGGTCGGCTGAATCGCTGGTCCGCGCGCGCGGCGGGTCGTCCAGATTATTCGACGGCATGAACGACAGCAGATCCCGAATCAGCGCCAGGCATTCGCGGTCGTCGTCGGTCGCGAAGTGCGCGACGCCGCTCGTGGCGTTGTGCGTCATCGCGCCGCCGAGTTCTTCTTTCGAGACTTCCTCGTGCGTCACGGTCTTCAGCACGTCGGGTCCGGTCACGAACATGTAGCTCGTGTCCTTGACCATGACGATGAAGTCGGTGATCGCAGGCGAGTAGACGGCGCCGCCGGCGCACGGCCCCATGATCGCGGAGATCTGCGGAATCACACCAGACGCGAGCGTGTTGCGAAGAAAGATGTCGGCGTAACCGCCGAGCGAGAGGACGCCTTCCTGGATGCGCGCGCCGCCCGAATCGTTCAGGCCGACGATCGGCGCCCCCAGCTTCATCGCCAGATCCATGATCTTCACGATCTTCGCCGCGTTGGTCTCCGACAGCGATCCGCCAAACACCGTGAAGTCCTGCGCGAACGCGAACACCTGCCGACCGTCGATCAGCCCGTGGCCCGCGACGACGCCGTCGCCGGGCACAATCTGATGCTCCATGCCGAAATCGCGGCAGCGGTGCGTGACGAGCTTGTCGACTTCCTCGAACGTGCCGGGATCGAACAGCAGCTCGATCCGCTCGCGCGCCGTCAGCTTGCCGGCATCGTGATGCTTCTTCTGTCGCTCGGCGCCGCCGCCGAGTTCAGCGCGACGCTCGAGATCCGCGAGGGTCTCTAAGGGATCTGTCATGGCTGATGGCTTAAGGCTGAGGGTGACTGTCAGGCCTTGCCGGCCTGCGACTTCTCCCAGTCTTTCAGGAATTTATCCAGGCCGATGTTGGTCAGCGGATGGTTGAACAACTGGTCGATCAGCGCCGGCGGGCACGTGCAGATGTCCGCGCCCATCCGCGCCGCCTCGACGATGTGAATCGGGTTGCGTGTGCTGGCCACAAGGACTTCCGTCGTGAAGTCATAGTTGTTGTAGATCTCGATGATCTCCTTGATCAGCCCCATGCCGTTGGTGCCGACGTCGTCGAGCCGGCCGACGAACGGGCTGATGTAGGTCGCGCCGGCCTTCGCCGCCAGCAGTGCCTGCGCCGCCGAAAAGCAGAGCGTCACGTTGACGCGGATGCCGTCACTCGACAGCGTCTTGCACGCCTGGATGCCCGCGCGCGTCAGCGGCACCTTGACGATCATGTAGTGATCGATCTTTGCGATCTCGCGTCCCTGCTCGAGCATCCCGGCGACGTCCATCGCCGTCACCTCGCCGCTGACCGGTCCCTTGACGATCTGGCAGATCTTCTTCAGGTTCTCGCGGTAGTCCCCCGGCTCCTTCGCCAGCAGCGACGGGTTGGTTGTCACGCCATCGATGATGCCGATGGCGACAAGGGCTTCGATGTCTTTGATGTTGCCGGAGTCGATGAACAGTTTCATAACAGCCTCTACTCGTCCTGAACGGGGTTCGTGAGTTCGCCGACGCCTTCAACGGTGATCGTGACGGCGTCTCCCGCAGCGAGCGGGCCGATGCCTTCGGGTGTGCCGGTGGAGATGATGTCGCCAGGCTCGAGCGTCATCACGAACGTGATGTACTCCACGAGGTGCTCGATTGGGAAGATGAGGTGCTGCGTGCTCGACGCCTGACGGCGCTGGCCGTTCACCCACCCTTCGACGCTGCGAGGGCCGCGCCCGAGCCCGGTCGCAATGCACGGACCGATCGGCGCGAATGTGTCGAAGCCCTTGCACCGCGTGTACTGCGTATCTTTTTTCTGCAGATCGCGCGCCGTCACGTCGTTCACGCAGGTGAATCCGAGAATGTAGTCCCACGCGTTCGCCGCGGAGACGCGATGCGCGCGCCGCCCGATCACCAGGCCAAGCTCCGCTTCGTGATCGACGCGGCCAACGCCGGGCGGCAGCCGAATCGGATCGCCCGGCCCGATGACCGCGCTCGACGGCTTGATGAACAACAGCGGCTCGGGCGGCAGCGCTTTCCCCACCTCGCCGGCGTGGTCCTTGTAGTTGAGTCCGACGCAGACGATCTTCGACGGCCGGACGGGCGCGAGCAGCGAGACGCCGCCGAGCCCGCCGCGCACCGGCGCGCCACGCGTCAGCGCGGTGAACGGATCGCCGCCCGCGCGGCGAAGCTCGCCGTCGCGTTCGACGGCCCAGAAGGTGTCGCCGTCCTGCGCGACGCGGTAGATGCGTTCCATCGGGAAAAACATTCTAGCTGAAAGCCGATCGCTGGCAGCCGTCAGCGAGCGGTTTCGACGACGCGCACGGACACGGGGCTCATGTTCCCCGCTTTGTCTACCGCGCGCACGGCGTAGGCATAGGCAATACCCGGCGTGACCGTGTCCTTGAACGACGTCTCGGCCAGTGGCTCGGACTCGGGCGTGATCGCCTGAAGCGTCTGCGCCGACTCGAGGCCGCGCAGCACGATGTAGCCGGCGAGATCTTTTTCCGCGTTCGGTTCCCAGATCAGGCTGATCACGCCCTCGCTGGCAATCGCCTGGATGTCTTTCGGCGCGGCTGGCGGGAACGTGTCGACCAGCGTCTTGCAGATCGAGGGCGGCGCCTCGCTTTCGATCGTCGCGCCGGCGACGGTCACTGCGGCGAGGATCACATAGCAGCGCTTCTCACCCCACACGATCCGGCTGTCCGCGTACTTCGCAACATCCAGCGGCGCCTTCGTCAGCCTCACCGCGGCCTCAGGCATCGTGGCATCGTAGACGTTGTAGGTCATCGTCGGACGCGCAGGGCCGAGCGGCCGCGCGAACAGCACGTCACCGTCGGTGGCCGCCGCGGCGCCCCCGACGCTCACAGCCGACCACGTCAGCTGGATCGTCGTCTCGTCGTAGGTGATGGCGGCGCCAGACGGCGCCGGCGGCGGCGGCACCAGCGGGATGGTGACACGCTTCGACAGAGGACCCTTTTTGCCGCGCATCGACGCGCCGAACGCCGCGTACGTGCGTAACGTGACGGTCGGCGGCGGTCCGAGCAGCGGACCGTCGATGATCGTCTGCTTCGGGAGGGGCGGCAGATTCTTGTCACGCGGCACGTCGACCAGCTTGAGCATGTCGCGCGTCAGCGGTTCCGCGAGGCGCGCGGGCGCGCCCTGGTCGAGCCCCTTGCCCTCCGGTGCATCCACTTCGTCAGACGGATCGTCTTCGTCGGCGGTGAGATTCGGATTGCGCGGCGCCTTCACCTCCACACGGCCGACCCTGGCGCCGTACTTCAGCACGCTCGCATCCGACAGCGGCGGCACGGTCACGGCCGCGGTGATCGCAAACACCTCGGCGTGCGCGACGTTGGCAGGGCGTGTCCCGTCCGTGTTGACACTCGGCACAGTGAACGACAGATCGACCGTGTCGCCCCGCCGGGCCGCCGCCAGATCGGCCGGCGCCACCGGTAGTTTGATCAGCGGCGCGAGCGGCGGACCTTTCTTGCCGCATGCGCCGAGAGAACAAACCGCAGAGCACGCAAAGATCGCCGAGAAAACGACCCTCTGCGTGTTTGGCGATCTTCGCGGTTTTTTCTGGATCACACCGATCACAGGATGTACCGCGACAGGTCTTCGTCCTTGACGATGTCGGCGAGCATTTTCGTGACGTAGGCCTCGTCGATGATCGCGGTCTTGTTCTCGAGGTCCGGTCCCTCGAAGGAGATCTCGTCCAGCAGTTTTTCGAGCACGGTGTGCAGGCGGCGCGCGCCGATGTTCTCGGTCCGCTCGTTCACCGTCTGCGCGAAGTCCGCGATGCGGCGAATCGCATCATCGGTGAACGTGAGGTCGATGCCTTCGGTGTCCATCAGCGCCATGTACTGCTTGAGCAGCGCGTTGCGCGGCTCGGTGAGGATGCGCACGAACTCGTCCTTGCCGAGTGGCTCGAGCTCGACGCGGATCGGAAAGCGTCCCTGCAGCTCGGGAATCAGGTCGGACGGCTTCGACACGTGAAACGCCCCGGCGGCGATGAACAGGATATGGTCGGTGCGGACCATGCCGTATTTCGTGTTCACGGTCGTGCCTTCCACGATCGGCAGGATGTCCCGCTGCACGCCTTCGCGGCTGACGTCCGGGCCGTGCGATCCTTCGCGCCCGGCGATCTTGTCGATCTCGTCGAGGAAGATGATGCCCGCCTGCTCGACGCGCTCGACCGCCGCCCGCGCGACGCTGTCCATGTCGATCAGCTTCTGCTCTTCTTCCTGCGTCAGATATTCGAGCGCCTCGGGCACCTTCAGCTTGCGCTTCTTGTGCTTGCCCTGAAACAGGCCGGGCAGCATGTCCTTGAGGTTGATGTCGACTTCCTCCACCGACGACCCGGCGATGATCTCGAACGACGGAAATGATTTTTCCCGCACGTCGATCTCAACCACGCGCGCGTCGAGGCGGCCGTCACGGAGCTGCTCGCGGAACCGCTCACGCGTCTGCTGCAGCGCATCTCGCACGACGCCTGGTTCCTCGTCCGGCGCGATCGGCCGTGCCGGAGGCAGCAGGAGATCGAGCAGACGCTCCTCGGCGTTCTGTTTCGCCTTGCCGCGCACGTCCACGAGCCGTTCCGCGCGCACCATGTCGACGCCGAGCTCGACGAGATCGCGAATCATCGACTCGACGTCGCGGCCGACGTAGCCGACCTCGGTGAACTTCGACGCTTCAACTTTCAGAAACGGCGACTGCGCCAGCTTTGCCAGACGGCGGGCGATCTCCGTCTTGCCGACGCCGGTCGGCCCGATCATCAGGATGTTCTTCGGCGCGATTTCCTCGGCGAGTTCCGGCGTCAACTTCTGCCGGCGCATGCGGTTGCGCAGCGCGATCGCCACGGCGCGCTTCGCGGCGTGCTGACCGACGACGTGTTTGTCGAGCTCCGCGACGATTTGCCGCGGCGTCAGCGTGCCCGCCGACGATCGGGTGGTTTCCGGCAACAGGATGGCCACTACAACTCTTCCACGGAGATGTTCGCGTTCGTGTAAATGCAAATCTCGCCGGCAATCGCCATCGACTTCTCGGCGATCGCGCGCGCATCGAGATCGGTGTTGTTCGCCAGCGCCTTCGCGGCCGCCAGCGCATACGGCCCACCCGATCCAATCGCCACAATCCCGTCATCAGGTTCGATGAGGTCGCCGTTGCCCGACAGCAGGAACGTCGCCGACTTGTCCAGCACGATCAGCATCGCTTCCAGACGCCGCAGCATGCGGTCAGACCGCCAGTCCTTGGCCAGCTCCACAGCGGACCGTTCGAGGTTGCCGCGGTACTGCTCGAGTTTGGCCTCGAAGCGGGAAAACAGGGCAAAAGAATCAGCGGCGGACCCGGCAAAGCCGGCCAGGACGCGATCGTTATAGAGGCGGCGAATCTTCTTCGCGCCGTGCTTGACGACGGTCTGACCGAAGGTCACTTGACCGTCGCCGGCCAGGACGGCGCGGTCGCGATGGCGGACGGCAAGAATAGTTGTGCTGTGAAACATCGATTTTCCGACTGTATCGGCCACAGATCAGGGTGTCAAGAAACGGGGTGCAAAACGCCCCGATTGGGTCGATACTTATGACAGTAGAGGTCCTGCACCATGACAAGAACTCTTCCGTTCCTGACCGGCGTCGCCCTCACGGTCGTCCTCCCTGCGTGGTTGCTTACGGTTCCCGTCTCCGCTCAGCAGGCTGCTTCCCAGGAGCGTGGCGAAGTCCGCGGCGGCGGTGGCGCTCCAGCTGCAGCGCCGGCAGCGGCGCCCGCGACATCCGCGCCAAGCGGTGGATCGAGTAGCTCCGGCGGTTCCTCGTCTGGCGGCGGCAGTCAGTCGTCCGGCGGCGGCTCGCGTAGCGGCGGCGGACACAACGGCGGTGGCGGGTATCGCGGTGGCGCGACGGGCGGCAGCGGCGAATACGCAGTGCCCCGCGCCGGCGGCGGTGAACGCAGCGGATCCGGCGCGCGCGCAGGCGGCGGATCGGGCGCGACATCCGGAAGCGGCGGATCCGGCACGGCCAACACTGGCGGCAGCAGCACACCGGTGCGGGGCACGAGCGGACGCCAGCAGCCGACGGGACGCGGCCCGCGCGACGCAGGCACGAACGGCACCGGTGACGGCGTGCCGATTTATTCGCGTCCACGCGACGGTCACACGCCGGTCGGCACCGCGGTTCCGCGTGGCTCGGTACCGGCCGCGCCCACCGGGGGAACGGGCGTCTTCATTCCCGGCGCGTACTACGGCGGCTACGGCTACTATGACCCGTACGGCTATGGTGGCTACGACGGCGGCGGCGGATACGGCGCCGGGTACGGCGGGTACTACGGCGGCTACTACGATCCGTGGTACGGCGGCTACCCCACCTCTCCGCAGTCCGCGTACTCGTCGAACGATGAAGGCGCGCTGCGCCTGAAGGTCAGACCACGCGAGGCGGAAGTCTTCGTGGACGGCTACTTCGTCGGCGTGGTCGACGACTTCGACGGCATCTTCCAGCGTCTGCACGTCGACTCCGGCCCGCACCGGATTGAGGTGCGCGCGCAGGGCTACGAACCGCTGGCCTTCGAAGTACGAATCACGCCCGACCATACGACGACATACCAGGGCGAGATGAAGCGCATTCCGTAATTTTAGATTGCAGAATTCAGATTTCAGGTTACGGGCCGTCTCGGCCGTCTCAGGCATCTACGACGCGATTGTCGGCGTCATGATGCTCGCGGGGCGGCCGCTTCTCGCGCAGTTGTTCAGCGTCGCCCTTCCCACGCCGCCGATTCACGCCGACCTCAACGGGATCTTTCTCCTGTCGATTGCCGCCGGGTACCTGATTCCGTATCGCGATCCAGGATCGCGGGGAGGACGCGCGTATCTGTGGGTGATGGGACCGTTGCTGAAAGGGGTGGGCGCCACGGCGTTCGTCCTCGACTACGTCGTCCGTCAGTCGCCGCGATCGTTCCTGGTGTTCGCGCTGAGCGATGGCGCGCTCGCGCTCCTCACGCTCGCCGCGCTCGTTACTTCGCCAGCACCTGACGCGTAATCGGGTACGAGCCGAGCCGGACCCATTGGGTCGATCCGTATTTCCCGAACAACTCCACCTTGGCATCCACGAAGTGGGTGTTCTGCAGCATATCCTGACGCGACTGATCGCTGCCGGTGTAGCCGAGTTGCGATTTGATGGTGATAGGCGCGGTGGTCGCGCCGGGCGCGAGGCCGGGGGATCCGGCGGCAGTGAGGAAGCCGCTGCCCCACTCGCTGTTCTCGCTGACGCGGCGGAAGAGCGCGTTGATTTGCAGCGTCACCAGCTTCTGGTCCGACACGTTCTTCAGCGTGAAGGTGACGGTGGGGACCAGCTTGTTCTGGCCGTTGACGATGCCGAAGTCGTACCAGCCCGAGCTGAGAATGGCGACCTGCACGCCTGTGGTCAGATCGACCGTCGGGCCGCACGCCATCGACGAGGTGATTGCGAGGAACAACAGCAGCCGGACGCAGGCGCGCATGCGCGCTATTCTAGAACACCTGCACTTCAATCCGCTTGAGCGCCTCGTCGTGCGTGATTCGACCCGCCAGGAACTCGCCCAGATCCGACCCGCGCAGACGAATCATGCGCGTGCTCGATCCGGTGTCCGCCGGCGCCAGCCGCGGCCGATCGTCATTGCCTTTGGCCGCGATCACCAGCCACTCGTTCGGTCCGATGCCGAGCGAACTGCTGTGCGCGAGCATCGCGTCCTTCAGCGCCTGGAGCACTTCGGTGCGGTAGGCCTCGTTCGGGTCGGTCAGGATCGGATCGGCGCCGGCCGGCGCCTGGCCGCCGGCCGCCGATCCGGTGGCGTTGCGCGCGCCGCGGTCGTCCGGCGCGGACGATCGCGCGAGCACTGCCGGGCCCACCTGCAGCTCGAGGCGCTTGAGCGCCTGCTGAAGATCGGGGTCGCCTTCGGTCTTCACGTGCGTCTGCAGTGTGCGCAGCGCGCTCTCGAGCCCGAGGTCGTTCTGATCGAGCGTCCGCAGACTCCACGTCCACGTCGTCTCGAACGACGGCACGACGACGTCGAAGAAGACGCCGTAGCCCTCGAGGCGGAAACCGCGCGCGTGCGCGTTTTCGCTGACCAGCAGTTCGGCGGGAGCCTGCGCGAGCGCCTGCACACGATCGCGGGTGACGGTGAGCCCGTGCTCCACCGCTCCTTCGAGCACGCGCTCCATCTGCCCGACCTGATACCGCTGATCCGCCGCCGCGCGCGACGGCGCCTGCTGCGCTATGGCCGGCACTGCGGCGATGACTGTTCCTGCGACGATGATCAATGCAAGCCGTTTCACGGTGTCCCCCCTACTGCCTTTGTGACGCGCGATAGAGCAGGTTCATCTGATCCAGCTGCTGGCGGTTCTTCATGACCTCGACGCCGGCCTGGCCGAGCGTGCGGTCAATCTTCACGAGATCTGCATGGCGCTGCGCGTCGACGTCGCGCAGCAGCTCGGCGATGCGCAGCGCCAGCTCACGCTGCTGACGCTTCTCGCTTTCCTGGAGCAACACGCGGACGCGGCTGACGTCGGCATCGGTCGTCGATACGGCGCGGACCGTCTGCGCGGTCGAGGAGGCCTGCGTGGCGCGGACCTCCGTCTTGAGCCGCCGCTCGAGCGCTGCGAGATCGGCGCGCCACGGGGCGGTTTGATCACTCACAACCAGGCTCTGCACCACATCGCCAGCGCCCTGCGCTATCCCGCTCGCCGGCGCCATGCCGGCAGGCGGCGCGACGTTGTTCGTGCCCGGCGTCAGCTCCAGCGTCTCGGACACATCCGACTTACCTGCCGCACCAGCCCTGGCCACACTCCTGGCCCCGTCTGATCCGCCCGCGCGCGGCGACCAACCGGTTCTGACGCTGAGGCCGTTGTGGTCGTATCGGACATCGAGGTTCGCGATGCCGGCGGACACGCCAAGGAACAGCAACGCCGCGGCGACCTGTGCCCAGGCGGGGATCTCTTGCCACCATTGCGGATTGCGGATTGCGGACTGCGGATTGGATTGTGGATTCGTCATCGTGAACGTCGGCTCGGGCGGCGACCAGCGCGCGAGCTGTGCGCGCACGCCGCGCAGCGCCGCGACGTCCGCATGACACTGCGCGCAGTTTTGGAGATGCGTCTCGAACCGCGCCCGCGCCGCCGGGCTCCCGTCTGCATCGTCGTACAAGAACGCGACGATGGCCGCGTCGCGATCGTCACCGTAGGTGCAGGGAATCTCTGTCATAGCCTGTCCGTCATCATCTAATCGCTTTGCTGTTTTTCGACAACTCGCGCCTCAACACAATCAATCCTTGATACACACGCGTCTTCACGGTGCTCAGGGGACAGCCGACGAGTTCGGCGATCTCCTGGAACGTGAGCCCGTGGTATTCCTTCAGCACGATGGCCGTCCGCTGTTCTTCTGGAAGCAGCGTCATCGCCTTCTCCACGAGCCGCGACAGATCCTTGCGGGCGACCAGGTCTTCGATCGATTCCGACGGCTCGGCCGCGGCCGCCATCTCGATCAGATCGACGTCCTCGGGCGACTGCACGACGGGCGCGCGGCGTTCGCGGCGCATCCAGTCGCGGCACAGGTTCAGCGCAATGCGATACAGCCACGACGAGAACTTGGCCTGGCCACGGAAACCGGGGAGCGCCCGAAACGCGCGGAGAAACGTCTCCTGACACACGTCCCGCGCATCCTCTTCGCGACCGATCGTTCGGTACGCCAGGGCATAGATGGGACGCTCCCATCGCAGGACCAGCTCGTTAAAACTGTCGTGGTCGCCGCCAACCGATTTGGCGACGAGTTCTTCGTCGGTCCACGTCATTGTACGGAGCGCGGACGGCCTCTCTGGGAAACAGATTTTCGACTGTCTCTGCCCAGTAAGACGGCAAAGGGTGGCAGACAGTCGGGTCAGCAAACGCGCGGCGCAATTATATCGTGTAGTCCCCTAACCGCCTGATCAGGCGGATGTTAGACGGCAGGCACGGCCGCGCGGGAATCAGCCCGGCAGTTGGCGGACGCCGATCGATCGCAGTAGAATCGCGCATCAGGCGCCCCACCACATCCGAATCGATGCCGAGAGAAACCGGAAACCGTCAGGCTGGCAGCAGTACGGCCCAGCGCCCGCTCGCGTCGCTGCTTGCCCACAGCACGACGCCGAACGAGTTGCTGCCCCATCTGCATCAGCGCGCCCTCGACGTGACGGGCGGATCGTGCTCCCTGCTGTTTCAGCACAACCCGCGCACCGGCGCATTGCAGGCGACATCGGCTTTCGATCTGGATGTCCTGAAAACCGATCCGTGGCTACCCGGCCCCGAGGAAGCGGCCGTGATCGCCGACGCGTTCGCGCGCCGCGTACCGACGCTGGTCTCCGATACGACGCGGCAGATGCCGGAACTCGCCGCGCGCCTCGAGACGCCCGCCGCGCTGCTCCTGCCGCTCGAACGCCGCGGCGAGCGCATTGGCCTGCTGGCCGTCGGCTTCGACCAGCCGCCATCGGCGTCCGACGTCGAGGTCGGCGCGGTGGAAGCGGCCGACGCCTTCATGACCGCGCTCGAGTTGTTTCACCTGCGGCAGGCCGACGACCTGCAGCGCGATGTCCGCGCGCTGCTCGAAGAATTCACCTCCAGCCTGTCCGCAACGCTGAACCTCTCCGCCGGGCTCGACATCTTCTGTTACGGCGCCAACCGGCTGTTTGCGGCCGACCGCACGTCGGTCTGGATTCACGACCGGCGCGCCCGCGATCTCGTGCTGCAAGCGTCGTCCGACACGGTCGACATCGTGCGCGGCGTCCGCGTCGCCGCTGACGATGGCTCGTCGCCCGCAGCGATCTCGCTGCGACGGACGCGCGCCGAAATCGTGTCCGCGTCAGCCGACGAGGTCACCGCGCTGGTGACGGTGCCGCTGCGTGGCTGCCGCCGCGCGCTCGGCACGATCGTCTTCGAAGGCGTGCGCGTGGAAACCGGCGGCGAAATCGATCTGCTGGACCGCGCCGACGAGCTCGGCCGCCAGCTCTCGAGCGCAATCGAGAACATGCAGCTGATCGAGGACGTGATGCGGTCGCGGCGGGAACTGGAAAACACGTTCGACTCCATCTCCCACCTCGTTGCCGTCTCCGACACGCGCGGCCACATCGTCCACGTGAACCTGGCGTTCGCGACGCGCGTCGGGCGCACACGCGAAGAGTTGTTGAACCAGCCGCTGGCCGAGCACCTGGGCCCGGAGCTCGGCGGATGGCTCGAGCGGCACAAGTCGGCGCCGACCCGCACACACGCCGACTCCGCCGTCACCATCGAGGTCATGGATCCGGTGCTGAAGGGACCGTTTGTGGTCACGGTGACGGATCTGCTCAATCACGACCGCGAGCCCGTCGGCAGCGTCATCGTCGCCCGCGATCTGACGCCGCAGACGCTGCTCGAGGCGGAACGCGAAGAGTTGCGCAAGAAGCTGACGCAGAGCGAGAAACTCGCGGCGCTCGGCCAGTTCGTCGCCGGCATCGCCCACGAGCTGAACAACCCGCTGCAGGGCGTCCTCGGTCACCTCGAACTCCTGCGCACCACCGGCGCCTTTCCGAAACAGCTCCGCCGGGAAGTGCAGGTGATTTACCGTGAAGCCGACCGCGCCGCGAAAATTGTGCGTAACCTGCTGGTTTTCGCCGGGTCACGCCGCCTGACGCTGCGCTCTGTCAGCCTGAACGGGGTGCTGCAGAAGGTGCTGTCCCTGCGCACACCCGCACACCGTGCGGTGGGCATCGAAGTCGTGCGACACTATGATGACAAGCTGCCGCGGGTCAAGAGCGACCCGCTGCTGCTGCATCAGGTGTTCTTGAACATGGTGATGAACGCCGAACACGCGATCGCGGCAACCGGCCAGGACGGCCGGATTGAGATCGCCACGTCCGTGTCGCCGTCAGGCGATCGGATCATCGCGACGGTCCGCGATACCGGCGTGGGGATTCCCGAGAACACGCTGTCGCGCATCTTCGAGCCGTTTTACACGACAAAGGAAGTCGGCAAGGGCACGGGGCTCGGGCTGGCCATCACGTACGGCATCGTGCAGGAGCACGGCGGGCAGATCATCGCCGCCAATCACCCGGACGGCGGCGCCGTATTCACCGTCGAATTGCCCATCGCGCCGTCACCAGGACGCTGAACGCATGATTGACGAAACGTTTCTGACGACGGAAGAAGTCCTGGAGTATCTCCAGGTCAACCTCCGCACGGTGTACCGGCTGATCAAAGCCGGGAAGATTCCCGCTGTTCGCGTGGGCCGCCAGTGGCGCTTCCGCAAACGTGACATCGACGCGTGGCTCGACAGCCAGCGTCCGCGCGGTGGTTCGCGCCCTTCGCCCGCAACGCCGGGCCGTCCGACCGCTGCCGGTTCGACGCGCCCCCGCGTCCTGGTCGTGGACGATGAGGCGAGCATTCGGGATCTGCTGGCGAAGACGCTGGCGCTCGCGGAGTACGACGTCGATGTGGCGCCAGACGGCCGCTCGGCGCTCGAGCGCATGCGTCTCTATCCGTACGACCTGCTGATCGCCGACCTGAAGATGCCCGGCATGGACGGCCTGACGGTCATCCGCGAAGCGAAGCGGTACAAGGCGGACCTGCCGGTCATCATCATCACCGGCTTCTCCACCGAGTCGAGCGCGATCGAAGCGGTGAATCTCGGCGTCGCCGGTTACCTCACGAAGCCGTTCCGCGTGCCGCAGGTGCTCGCGGCTGCAGCCAAGGCACTCGGAGAGGGCTAAGGGCGCAGGGCTCAGGGCGTACGCCGGAAGCCCTCAGCCTTGAGCTCTCAGCCCTCGTCATGATCCAGCTCTCAGACCTCACCAAGACATTCGGCGACCGCGTCCTGTTCGACCACGTCACGTGGCAGATCACCGATCGCGAACGCGTCGGCCTCTGCGGCCCGAACGGCGCCGGAAAAACCACGCTGCTGAAAATGATGGCGGGGATCGACGAGCCCGACGAGGGCGCGATCCTCAAGCCGTCGGCGCTGACCGTCGGCTACCTGCCGCAGGACGGCCTCGATCACTCCGGACGCTCAGTGTTCGATGAAGCGTCGAGCGCGTTCGGCGAGCTCCTGGCGATCAAGCACGAGATGCACGCGCTCGAGGATCGGCTGGGCGACGCGGCGATTCCCGAGACCGAGCACGAGGCGATGCTGCACCGGTACAGCGATCTGCAGGATCGCTTTCGCGTCCACGACGGCTACAGCATCGAACTGAAGACGGCGACCGTGCTGCAAGGGCTCGGATTCAAGACCACTGACTTCGAACGGCCGACCGAAACGTTCTCCGGCGGCTGGCAAATGCGCATCGCGCTGGCCAAGCTCCTGCTCGGCCAGCCGAACCTGCTGCTGCTCGACGAGCCGACGAACCACCTCGACCTCGAGGCGCGCAACTGGCTCGAGGAGTACCTGAACGCCTACCCGCACGCGGTGATCCTCGTCTCACACGATCGCTTCTTCCTCGACGCCGTCGTCACGCGCATCGCCGACCTCACGCTGCGGACGCTCACCGACTACCACACGAACTACAGCGGCTACCTCGCCGAGCACCACGAGCGCATCGAAGCGATGCGCAAGGCCAAGCGCGACCAGGACGAGGAAGTCGGACGCGTCAGGATGTTCATCGATCGCTTCCGGTACCAGGCGACGAAGGCGTCGCAGGTGCAGAGCCGGATCAAGATGCTCGAGAAGGTGGTGCCGATCGAGGTGCCGCTGGAACGGAAAAAGATCAACTTCAACTTTCCGGCCTGCGCAAAGAGCGGGCGAATGGTGCTGGAGCTCAAGCACGTCGGTAAGGCGTATGGCGAGCTGAGCATCTTCAAGGACCTGAACCTCCACATCGAGCGCGGCGATCGCATCGCGCTCGTCGGCCCCAACGGCGCCGGCAAATCGACGCTGATGCGGATGCTCTCTGGGGAAGAGACGCCCGGCACTGGCGAGTGCATGCTCGGCCACAACGTCGTCGCGCAGTATTTCGCGCAGGACGAGGCGACGCGCCTGGATCCGGCGCCGACCGTGTACGAGACGCTGTCGTCCGGATCGCCGCTGCAGATGGTGCCGATGATCCGCAACATCCTCGGCGGGTTCCTGTTCTCCGGAGACGATGTCTACAAGCACGTGCGGGTGCTGTCGGGCGGCGAGCGCACGCGCCTCGCCGTCGCGCGCATGCTGCTGCGGCCGTCCAACACGCTCCTGCTCGACGAGCCGACCAACCACCTCGACCTCGACTCGAAGGAAGTGTTGCTCGACGCGCTGGTCGACTACGGCGGCACGCTGATCTTCGTCTCGCACGATCGGTATTTCGTGGAGCGGCTCGCGACGAAGATTATCGAGATCGGCAGTGGCGCGGCGATCGCGTTTCCCGGCACGTACAAGGAATTCCTGTACCACAAGACGCACGCGGGGGACGAACCGGCGGCAGGGCTCAGGGCAGAAGGAAGAGGGCTGAGGGTTCAGGGCTCAGGGCAGAAAGCCGAGGCCGCCGCAGCCTCCCACGGCCGCGAAAAAGAACGCAGCCCGAAACGGGCTGCGCCACATCAACCCGCGCCACCGCAGACGGCCGCGCCGAAACAGAACCACGACGAAAAGAAGCGCGTGGACGCGGAAGCCCGCAAGAAACAGAAAGCTGCCGGCGCGCGCCAGGCGCGCATCGCGACGCTCGAAGCGCGCATCGCCGAGACGGAAGCAGCGATCCGCGAGACCGAAGAACAGATGTCCGCACCAGGCTTCTACGAAGACCGCGCCGCCGCTCAGCCGGTGATCGACCGCCACCAGGCGCTGATGTGGCAGGTCGGCGACCTCATGCATCAGTGGGAAGAACTCCAGTCCCTCGCAGAGCTGCCAACCGACGCCTGACGAAATCGTAATTACATTACAATATCGTGATTAACGATTGGGGATCTCGCTCCCCTGTCGTCTGTATTTGCGCGGCTTTCCGTCATCTGTGACCGTCGACGCGCGGGCACACGCTTTGCCCCTTTCGATGTTGAGTTCCAGTGCGCGCCGCCTTGTCCGACATGCCATCACGTTCAGACGCTCGTCCGCGCCGCCGTCCGGCTGCCTCGCGGGCCGCTGCTCGCCTTGCGCCTGACGACCGTTTCTTTCGCCACATCGTCAGCAGCATGCGCAACGGCGTCATCGCGTTCCGGCGCGACGGCACGCTCGCGCTGATGAACGATGAGGCGTACCGCGTCTTCGGGCTCACGCCGTCGGCAGGTGACGTGGGACAGCCGTTCGCCGATGTGCTGCGCGTGTGCCCGGAGATCATCCGCGTGCTGTCGGGCGCGTTCGAGCTCAGCCATCTTCCGAACCGCGCAGAACTTCGGCTGAAGGAACTCGACCGCGTCATCGGCTACACGCTCTCGCAAGTGAAGGACGACACCGGCGCGCCGATCGGCGCCGTGCTCTTCTTCAAGGACCTGACGCAGGTCGAGCAGCTGGAAGAACGCGAGCGGCTGCGCGATCGCCTCGCATCGCTCGGTGAGATGGCGGCCGGCATCGCGCACGAACTCAAGAACCCGCTGGCCGGCATCGAAGTAATGGCCGGACTCCTCCGCCGGCAGGTGCCGGACTCAAAAGATGCGCAGTCCCTGCTCGCCGACATCCTCAGCGAAGCGAAGCTCGCCAACGCGATCGTCGTCGAGATGCTGGAGTTCGTGCGACCGGTGCGCCTGCAGGTGGAGCGCACCGATCTCCGCGACGTGCTGCAGCAGTCGGTGATGCTGGCCGAATCGACGGTGCCTCGCCGTGACGTCGTCGTGCGTGTGCTGGTCGAAGAGGGGCTGCCAATGATCGACGGGGATCATCACCAGCTCTCGCAGGTCTTCACCAACCTCGTCGCCAACGCGTTCGAAGCGCTCGACGGCAAGGGCGCGTTGACGATTACCGCGGCGACGGCGACGATCGAGACCGATCCGGCGCTTGCCGGTCAGTATCCGCCGACGCCGGCGGTGATCCTCGACGTCTCGGACGATGGCCCCGGGATCCCGGCAGATCTGACGGATCGCATCTTCAATCCGTTCTTCACCACGAAGGTCACGGGTACGGGCCTGGGCCTCGCGATCGTACGCAAGATCGTCGACGCCCACGACGGGCGCATCGACGTCAGCAGCGCGCCGGACACCGGCACGCGCTTCCGCGTCACGCTGCCCGTGAGCAGCGCTTCGGGATGGTTCAAGTAGGGCGGGTAGGTCAGGTAGGACGGATGGGTCGGGTGGGGCGGGTAGGTCCGGTCGGGCAGGTAGGGAGATACAACGATGGGTCGAATTCTTGTTGCGGATGATCATGATGCGCTGCGCCGCGGACTCGTTCGCGGCCTGACCGATGCCGGCCACGAAGTTCAGGAGGCGTCCAACGGCAACGCCGCCATCGAGAAACTGCACGACAGCTATTTCGACGTCGTGCTCAGCGATCTCAAGATGGGCGGCAGCGATGGCATGGACGTGCTGCGGACGACGCGCGCGATGCACCCGACGACGGCGGTCATCCTGATGACGGCGTTCGGCTCGGTCAACACCGCCGTCGAGGCGATGAAGACCGGCGCATTCGACTATGTGCAGAAGCCGTTCGAGATCGAGGAGATGGAGGTCAAGATCGAGAAGGCGCTGGAAATGAAGCGCCTGAAGAACGAGATCGAATACCTCCGCGGCACGCAGCAGGACATTTACGAGTTCGACAAGATCGTCGGCACCAGCGCCGCCCTTCAGCACGTGCTGGACATCGTCAAGAAGGTGGCGAAGAGCAACACGACCGTGCTGATCCGCGGCGAAACGGGCACGGGCAAGGAGCTGATTGCCGGCGCCACGCATCACAACTCCCTGCGCAATAACCGCAACTTCGTGAAAGTGAACTGCGCCGCGCTGCAGGAGAACCTGCTCGAGTCCGAATTGTTCGGCCACTAGCATCGGGAGGGTTGAGAGAGCAAAAAGGACGGCCACGTTGCCGGATTGGTTGCGGCAAAAGGTCGAACGAAGCGATGCAAATCGATTGTGGGACAT
>JAYVMG010000514.1:0-2624 GCA_043759095.1 Acidobacteriota bacterium
GGCACCGTGCTCGATCTGGTGGTCGACGATGAGGGCGACGATCTGACCGACGAGGATCGTCGGGCGCTGCACGCGGCGGTCATTCTCGACAACCTGCGCGCACGTCCGTGACCCTCGACGTCGTCACGACGCCTGAGGCCGATGCCCAGATTGTGGCGTAACCGGCGCTCTCGGACGTCATGCTGGTGCTCACCGTCTGGCATTCGCAGCGTGGTCAGGCCCCGCTCTTGTGAGGCGTTCGCCGTGTTATCATCCGCCCGACATGCCGCAGTATGTGATCGAGCGTGAGATTCCCGGCGCCGGACAGCTGACCGACCAGCAGCTGAAAGAGGTGTCGCTGAAGTCGATAGAGACCCTCGGCAGCCTGGGACCGCAGATTCAGTGGCTCCACAGCTACGTCACCGAAGAAAAGGTGTACTGCGTCTACCTCGCGCCGGACGAAGCGATGGTGCAGGAGCATGCGCGCCGGACCGGCATTCCCGCCAACCGCGTCTCGGCGGTTCGGCGTCTGCTCGACCCCACCAACTTCAAGTAGCGTCGCCCGCGGTCGCGTACGCGATCGCTTCCTCCACGCCCATTCCCCAGCCTGTCATCCACGCGTCCGTGACCGCAGGTGCGCCGGAGGGCGCCGGCGGCGATGTGCGTGACGATTTCGTCGGGACCGAGACGGGTCCCGGACGCAAGCACGATAGGATAGATGATGCACGTTCCGACTCTCGCCGACGTCTACGCCGCGCGTCCCCGAGTGGCTCGCCTCGTTCGCCCGACGCCGCTCGTCGTGCATCCGCTCCTGAACGCGGAGACCGGCCTCGACATCCGCGTCAAACACGAGAATCACAATCCGACCGGCGCGTTCAAAGTGCGCGGCGGCGCGAATCTGATCGCCAGTCTGCCGGCAGAGGATCGCCGCGGCGTCGTGACGGCGACGACCGGCAATCACGGTCAGTCGATTGCGTTCGCGTGCCGCACCGAGGGCGTGCCATGCACGATCGTCGTGCCGATCGGGAACAACCCTGAGAAGAACGCCGCGATGCGCGCGTACGGCGCCGAGCTGATCGAGTTCGGCCGCGATTTCGACGAAGCGCGGGAGCGGACGGAGCAGCTGCAGCACGAGCGCAGCCTGCACTACGTCCATTCCGCCAACGAGCCGCTGTTGATTGCCGGCGTCGGCACCTACGCCCTCGAAATTTTCGAGGAGCAGCCGGATACCGATGTCATCCTCGTGCCGATCGGAGGCGGCAGCGGCGCGTGCGGCTGCACGATCGTGCGGACAGGACTCGGGAGCCGCGCCAAAGTGATCGGCGTGCAGGCGGAGCGGGCGGACGCGTTCGCGCGCTCCTGGAAGGGCGCGTCTCGCGTGGTCGGCGAGACATGCGACACGTTGGCGGAGGGCATGGCGACGCGCGTGACCTTCGATCTGCCGTTCGGCATCCTGAAACAGCAACTCGACGACATCGTGTGCCTGAGTGAGGACGAGCTAGCGGAAGGCGTGCGGCTCGCGCTGCGCGCGACACACAACCTCGCGGAGGGCGCCGGCGCGGCGTCACTGATGGCGGCGATGAAACTGCGCGATCAGCTGGCAGGAAAGAAGATCGTTTGCGTGATGAGTGGCGGCAACATCGATCGCGCGACACTCACGCGGATTCTCGGCGCCTGAACCACGCGTCGATTGTTTCCATCCTCCGGCCGACCTCGTACACCGTTCCTGCGAGACGCTGCTGCACGTCTTCACCATCGCCGCCAGAGTCGATGCGACGTTCGATCGCTTCGATCGTTTCGCCGGCGAGTTCGACCAGGCGAGCCATATCGTCTGTCGTGAAATCGCCTGGCGCATCCGGAATCGCGCCGAGCGCGGTCACGATGTGCGCGAGCGTCTGGATGAACGCGCGCTGGTGCTGCTCGATTCGTAACTCCTGCACGGTCGTATCCAGCGCGGCCAGCACGAGAGGCATCGTCATGCCGTCAATTGTAAGGTGTCTGACACCTGACGAAACACATCGTCCATCATCCGGGCGGTGAGCGTGCCGGTGTTCGTGTTCTGACGGCTGGGGTGATAGCAACCGATCAGGATCTGGCCGTTCGGCAGCTGATACATGACGCCGTGGCCGAACGCCGGGCGCGGCCGAACGATGACGCCGGTCTCTTTTAGCAGCCGCAGATACGCATCGAACGCGATCTTGCCGAGGCAGACGATGATGCGGATGCGCGGGAGGGCGGCGATTTCGGCGTGGAGATGCGGCCGGCAGTTGACGATCTCTTCAGGTGTTGGCTTGTTGTCCGGCGGAGCGCATCGCGCGGCGGCCGCGATGAATACGTCCTCCAGCGCCAGGCCGTCGTCTCGATGGCGCGAGGTGGGGATGTTGGCGAAGCCGGCGCGATGCAGCGCCGCCATCAGGAAATCACCGGAGCCGCCCGGGCCGTCGCCGGTGAACACGCGACCCGTGCGGTTGGCGCCGTGCGCGGCCGGAGCGAGCGCGATGAGCAGCACTCGCGCGCGCGGATCGCCGAAGCCCGGCACCGGTTTGCCCCAGTAGATCTCGTCGCGAAACGCGCGCCGCTTGACGCGCGCAATCTCTGCGCAGTACGTTCGCAGCCGCGGGCATTTCTCGCACGACACGATCGCG
>JAYVMG010000515.1:0-2623 GCA_043759095.1 Acidobacteriota bacterium
AAGAAGTCGCGAGGATCAACCGGCCACGCCGTCCATCCTAGAAATAATTCGTAAGGGTAGATGTCGAACACTGCCGGACGGCCAGACGTATAGAACTCACCGTTCTGCCACTGAGGGTTGAAACCCATTCAACGGTATGCACGACGCCGGCATCGACGGTCAGCACAATCTGATTTCCGTATGGGATCACTCCAACGAAGCGGCCATCAACGTAGGCATCGCGTGGGGTCAGCGTCTCGCCCAGATTGAGGAGGACCAGTGTGCCCGTGTCGTAAAATTCGCAGTCTGCTAACGGCGGATACGTCGGCGCGTTCGGGCCACCGCTGCACGCCGATGCCACCATCAGAACCAGAACGAGACAGCCCCGTTTGAACATCGGTCTCAATCCCCATCATCCGAGTTGTCGCTGGCGCCGCGGTCGCGAGGTCTTCCACATGCCGTCTAAGGCCACTATGCAGAGGGGATGCCACCCTGTTTCTTAATGTTTTCCAGTCGAGATGGGTTCAGGAGAGGACATTCTCGCGTGGGCCGATCGCCAGAGTGAATTCTGGATACCAGCCCGTCTGTAACGTATGACTGGCTGGACGGTCTAACCCGTGTGTAGGCTCACCGGCGGTGCTGACAGGGGAGAGACGATGATCGTGAAAAAGACGTTGCTGCCGGACGTGATCGCGGCACTGATCGTCGGTGCGCTGGTGGTCTCAATGATGTTGGGCGTGCGAGCCATCTTCCATCAAACGCTCACTGGCGTTCCCGCGCAGGCGCGAGGCGCACATCCGTATATGCCGTAGCCAAGGGCCTGGGGTCCGCCCGTCCGCAGGGCGGGTCCTTCTGGACCGGCGCGCTCAGTTCGGCTGCGTGCGCGCAGTGCGGATCGCCTGTCGGATCGCGTTCATCAACGCGTCCGGATCGTTCAGGTGATCGGTGACCGTCACGAATGGGACGCCGCTCGGCCACGCGGCGCGCTGCAGGGGCGACACATCGTTCCCGCGCGCCACGATGATGTCGGGAAGCAGTGTGGCGATCACCGAGATCGCCTTGTCGACCGAATCGACACGGGCGACCGCGAAGCGCAGCGTGCCGAGCAGCGTTTCGCACATGTCCCCGCTCGCCTCGTCTTCGTCGGCGACGAGCACGAGCGGCGCGAAACCCGCTCTGTCCGCGGGGCGGCGGCCGCCGCGAGGTTCTCTCCGCCGGTCAGGTCCCTGGCGCAGTTCAGGCGTCACGCGCCCATCCTACGTCAAATTCGGCCGCGCGCAAACGAGCCCGCCGACATTGCACAGTAAGATCCGGACGTGAACCGGAACGTCAAAAGAAGGGGGGAGTTGCGCCATGCCGCCCGCTGAGTACGAGACGTGGATGCACGAGGCGCTCACCGAAGCCAGACGCGCGCGCGATGCGGGCGAGGTGCCGATCGGCGCCGTTGTGACGCTGGACGGCGCGATCGTCGGGCGCGGGTTCAATCAACCGATTTCATCCGGCGATCCGACGGCGCACGCGGAGATCGTCGCGATCCGTGACGCGGCGCGGAACGTGGGAAATTACCGGCTGACCGGCGCGGTGTTGTGCGTGACGATCGAGCCCTGCCTGATGTGCGTCGGCGCACTGGTGCATGCGCGGATCGGCGCGCTGGTATACGGGGCCGGAGAGCCGAGGACCGGCGCGGTCGCGTCGACGGTCCGCGGCGGCGAACTGCCCGGACACAATCACCGGTTCGACGTCGTGGCCGGCGTTCGCGAGGAGGAATGCCGCGCCCTGATGCAGGACTTCTTCAAGGCGCGCCGTCCAGTGTAGAATCAGAGGTTCGGAGAGGTGGCTGAGCGGTCGAAAGCGGCGGTCTCGAAAACCGTTATGCTCGTAAGGGTATCTAGGGTTCGAATCCCTACCTCTCCGCCAACCTCCGCTCGTGATTTCAGGCGGAGGTTGCCCGCCGAAGCGGCGTAGCCGCGGAGGCGGGCCCGAGTTTTTCCCTCACGAGCTTCGGTTGGCAAGCCAACCGTCCTTCCCTGAAACGTTTTCTTCAGTCGAGTCCGAATCGCAGATGATGGCCGGCAGCTTGCACCTCGCGACGAAATACCTGCTCTGCCGAAGCGTTTCGTTTACGTCCTCCGTAGCGTCAACAATCCGAGTCGGACCTACATCGGGCTGACATCTGACGTTGCGACGCGACTCAAGGCGCACAATGCGGGACAGAATCCCTCAACGGTCGCGTTCAAACCTTGGGAGTCAGTCTGGCTCCGGTCGCGCGTTTACGAAGCGCCATCTCGTTTGAGGACCACAGCCGGTCACCCTCAACACATTCCGGCTTGATGCGGCCTGGCCGGAGGCATATATTGCGCCCATGAAGAACACCTTCGACGTGAGCCGGCGCACGATTCTCAAGTCTTCGTTGTGGGGCGCCGCGATTGCGGCGATGCCGGCGCTCGCGACGCGGGCGGCCGAGGCTGCCTCGGCGAAGTCCCCGATGGCGGCCGTCGTGGACACCACGGGCGGGAAAGTCCGCGGCGTGGTCACCAACGGCGTCCACGTGTACCGCGGGATTCCGTACGGCGCGTCGACGGCCGGCGCCAATCGATTCATGCCGCCGCGCAAGGCGGCGCCGTGGACGGCCGTGTTCGATGCG
>JAYVMG010000516.1:0-6973 GCA_043759095.1 Acidobacteriota bacterium
CCACCTTACACCGCCATCGAGCCTTCGCCAACCACGACCGATGCGCCGCCGACCTTCACGCCGATGACCTCCCCGCCGCTCATGGCGACGCGCACGTGCAGTCGGCTCGGACGCTTCGCGAACACGCCCTGCTGAAAAATCATCGCGCCGACGCCAGCCGGCGGCACGAAACCGTACTTCGCCGCGAAGCATCCGGCGGGACCGACCGCCGATCCCGTCGCCGGATCCTCAATCCCGCCAGACGGCAGCATTCGGCTATACGCCGTGACGTCGTCTCCAGCCTTCTCCGCGCTGAACACGTAGACACCTCGCCGCTGGATGCCGGCCGCGTTGAAGACGGCATCGATCTTCGCGCGGTCGAGGACGGCGGCGTCCACCGCCTTGCGCGTCACGAGCGGCACGATGAAGAAATTCGATCCGGAGTACACCTCTTGCGCCGACGCGCGCGTGTCGATCGACGCCGCACCGAGACCGATCGCCGCCGCCAACGAAACTGCGTCGACGACGGTTTTGCCGAACGTCGGCTTCTGCTGAGTCATCCACGCAAACGACAGCCTGCCGTCCTTCCACTCGAGATCGATATTGGTCGGGCCAACGCCGAGGCCGAACGTCGTGTGCGAGAGGCCCGGCTTCAGCGCGCCCGTGTGCGCGAGCGCGAACGCGGTGCCGATGGTGGGATGTCCCGCAAACGGCGTCTCCGCCGTGCGCGTGAAGATGCGGACGCGGTGATCGGTTCCGGCCCCTTCCGGCGGAAACACGAACGTGCACTCGGAGAGGTTCGACTCGCGCGTCAGCGTCTGCATCGCGTCGGTGTCGAGGCCGGCGGGCTGCACGAACACGAACAGCTGATTACCCTGGAGTCGGCGGTCCGTAAACACGTCGAGGTGGATGTAGCGATAGCCCCGGTCGGCGGCAGTTTGCGCCGAAGCGGTGGCGGCGCTGGCCGGCAACGACAACCCCGCCAGCCCCAGGAGACCCGAGCGTCCGAATTCACGTCGATTCATGCGCGGAGGCTACCACGAGACCGACGCGCCCGGCCGCGAGTTACGGTAAAGTCTTTCTTTCCATTGGAGGACTCGAAATGAAGCGAATCGCACTGTTGGGAATTCTGCTGGCGGCCGCCGCCGCGTCGATCGCGGCGCAGGCGCCCGCGGCTCCGAAAGTCGTCGACATCCTCAAGCTCAAGGACAATCTGTACGTCCTCACGAGTTCCACCCCGGGCAACGCGGCCACGTTCAGCGGTGGCAACGTCGCGGTGTTCATCACCGACGGCGGCGTCACGCTGGTGGACGACAAGCTCGCCGGTTGGGGCCAGGCTGTGCTCGACAAGGTGAAGAGCGTCACCGACAAGCCGATCACGCGGATCATCAACACGCACACCCACGGCGATCACACCGGCAACAACGGTTTCTTCGGCGCGAGCGTCGAGATCGTTGCGCAGGAGAACACCAAGACGAACATGGAGAAGATGGACGCCTTCAAGGGTGATGGCTCCAAGTTCCTCCCCGCGAAAACCTACAAAGACAAGATGACGATCGGCAGCGGCAAGGATCGCATCGACCTCTACTACTTCGGCGCCGGCCACACCAGCGGCGACACGTTCGTCGTCTTTCCCGCGCTGCGCGTTCTCCACACCGGCGACGATTTCGCCTGGAAGGATGGCCCGCTCTGCGACCGCAGCAACGGCGGAAGTTGCGTCGCCCTCCCGCAGACGTTGAAGAAAGCGATCGCCGGCATCAAGAACATCGACACGGTGATCCCCGGCCACAGCCCGATGCAGACGCCGAAGGATCTCCAGATCTGGCAACAGTTCACCGCCGCCCTACTGGCGCATTCGATCGACGCGATGAAAGCCGGCAAGAGCGTCGATGACGCCACGGCGTCGTTCTCGGTCGACAAGTTTCCCGGCTACAAGAAGGAACGCGTCAAGGGTTCCATCCAGGCTGTGTACGACGAACTGAAGAAGTAAACTCACATCCGAATAGATGGCAAACATTCTTCAGAGTCTCCCCGCCGGCCAAAAGGTCGGCATCGCGTTTTCCGGCGGCCTCGACACCAGCGCCGCGCTTCACTGGATGCGAGCCAAGGGCGCCATCCCGTACGCCTACACCGCCAACCTCGGCCAGCCGGACGAAGCCGACTACGAAGAGATCCCGCGCAAGGCGATGCAGTACGGCGCCGAAAAGGCGCGGCTCGTTGACTGCCGATCGCAGATGGTTGCCGAAGGGATCGCCGCGCTGCAGAGCGGCGCCTTCCACATCTCCACCGCCGGCGTCCCCTACTTCAACACCACGCCGCTCGGACGCGCCGTCACCGGCACGATGCTCGTCGTCGCCATGAAAGAAGACGATGTCCACATTTGGGGCGACGGCAGCACGTTCAAGGGCAACGACATCGAACGCTTCTATCGCTACGGGCTGCTCGCCAACCCCGACCTCCGCATCTACAAACCGTGGCTCGACCAGCAGTTCATCGACGAACTCGGCGGGCGCAAGGAGATGTCGGAGTACTTGATCAAGGCCGGCTTCTCGTACCACATGAGCACGGAGAAGGCTTACTCCACCGACTCGAACATTCTCGGCGCCACGCACGAAGCCAAGGATCTCGAGTTCCTGAACAAGGGCATCCTCATCGTGCAGCCGATCATGGGCGTCGCGGCCTGGCGCGAAGATGTCGAGGTGAAGCCCGAGACGGTCTCGATCCGTTTTGACGAAGGCCGCCCGGTTGCGCTGAACGGCAAGTCGTTCGACGATCAGGTTGAGCTGATGCTCGAGGCGAATGCGATCGGCGGGCGCCACGGCCTGGGGATGTCGGATCAAATCGAGAACCGGATCATCGAGGCGAAGAGCCGCGGTATCTACGAAGCGCCGGGTATGGCGCTGCTGTTCATCGCCTACGAGCGCCTGATCACCGGCATCCACAACGAGGATACGATCGAGCAGTACCGCGAGAGCGGCAGGCGGCTTGGCCGGCTGCTCTACCAGGGACGCTGGTTCGACTCGCAGGCGCTGATGCTCCGCGAGACCGCACAGCGCTGGGTCGCGCGTCTCGTCACCGGCGAGGTCACGGTCCAGCTGCGCCGCGGCAACGACTACTCCATTCTCAACACCGAGAGCCCGAACCTCACCTACAAACCGGAACGGCTGACGATGGAGAAGGGCGCGAGCGTGTTCTCACCGCAGGACCGCATCGGTCAGCTGACGATGAGGAACCTGGACATCACCGATACGCGAGACAAGCTGCTCACCTACGTAAAGGCCGGCCTGATCGCGCCGTCGCTCGGGTCGTCGATGCCGATGCTGACCGACGGCGAGCATGGCGAGAAGCCAAAGAAGAAATGAGTCGCATCACTCAAGTGATGCGCCACTTCTGGCGTTCGCGGCGCAAGACTCGTTTGTGGCGCAAGACTTCAGTCTTGCGAGCGCCGGGGTCGTGGCGCAAGACCTTGGTCTTGCGATCTCTGATATTCGCTCTTCTCATCGTCGGAATCGTTGCACAATCTCCCATGAACGCCCCACGCTTCATCGTCGATCCATCCTGGCCGAAGCCACTGCCCAACCACTGGCTGGTCGGCGCGGTGGTCGGCGTCGCCGTCGACTCGCGCGACCACATCTGGATCACCCACAGACCCTCAACACTTCAGCCAAACGAGACGCGGTCGTTCTGGAAAGCGGCGCCGCCGGTGCTAGAGTTTGATCAGGCGGGCACGCTCGTCTCGTCCTGGGGCGGCCCGGGCCCCGGCTACGAATGGCCACAACTCGAGCACGGGATCCACGTGGACGATCACGACAACGTCTGGATCGGCGCGGGCGGAGACAAGGACGCGCACATCCTGAAGTTCACGCGTCAGGGTCAGTTCCTGATGCAGATCGGGCATCAGGGCAAGGGTCAGGGCAGCAACGACACGCAGAACCTCGGCGCCGCGGCGCACATGGTGGTCGACAGCGCGGCCAACGAACTGTACGTGGCCGACGGTTACGTGAACCACCGCGTCATCGTGTTCGACGCGACGACCGGCGCCTACAAACGGCACTGGGGCGCGTACGGCAAGAGGCCGGACGATTCGTATTTCAAGAATGCCGGCGAAGTTCTGCCCGGTCCGTTCAGCGGCACGGTTCAGAACGAGAACAAGCCGAGCCAGTACGATCCCAACGGTCCTCCCCCGCCGCAGTTCCGCATCGTCCACGCCGTGCGAATTTCGCGCGACGGTCTGGTCTACGTGTGCGATCGCACCAACGATCGGCTGCAGGTGTTCAAGAAGGACGGGACGTTCGTCCAGGAGGCGTTTATCGCGAAGGACACGTTTGGCAGCGGATCCGTGTGGGACATCGGCTTCTCGACTGACCCAGACCAGGCGTTTGCGATCGTCATCGACGGTACCAACCAGCAGGTCTACGTGCTGAACCGGAAGACGCTCGAGGTGGTGAGCACGTTCGGCGGCGCCGGCCACTGGGCGGGTCAGTTCTACGGCGCGCACAACCTCGCGGTCGATTCCAAGGGCAGCCTCTACATCACCGAAACGTACGAAGGTAAACGCGTGCAGCGGTTCGTATGGCAGCGATAGTTCTTCTGCTCCTCAGTCTCGCGGGGGACAGCCTTCAGGCAGTGCCCTACACCGGCGTCGGCCAGGCTCCGGTCCGCACGGCTGATATCGCACTGCGCGGCCTGACCGCGGCCGACTTCCCTCGCGTGAAACAGCTTGCGGACAACGTCTACTCGTTCGAGCAGATCGATCCGACGAAGCGGACGGTCACGGTCAACAACCTGATTGTCGTCACGCCAGACGGCGTGCTGATCGCCGAGAGTCAGGGCACGACGGCGAACACCATGCTCCTGGTCGCCGCGGTCGCGAAGCTCACGCCGAAGCCGATCACATACGTTGTCGTCGGTTCGGAGCACGGCGATCACACGGGCGGGATCGCGGCGTTTCCGCCTGGCGTCACTTATCTCGCGCATCCCTTCTCCGCGCCGCGGATCAAACAACCGACTGAACCGGTGACCGACAAGCGCGTGATCATGCTCGGCGGGACCGAGATCGACGTGCTGTTTCTGGGGCGCGCGCACACCGGCGGCGACCTCGAGGTCTACCTGCCGCGCGAGAAGATCCTGTACATGAGCGAAGTGTTCTCGAACCGGATCTTCCCGTCGATGGCGAACGGTTATCCGACCGAATGGGTGGCGGCGCTGAAGAAGGCCGAAGCGATGGATGTTGCGTACCTCGTGCCCGCGCACGGGTTCGTGGACAGCCCGGCGATCATGCGCGAGGAGGAGCAGAACTTCCGCATGGCGCTGGAGCGGATCATCGAGGAAGGCCGGCGCCTGCATGACGCGGGTACGTCGCTCGAAAACGCCACCGCCGCCGCTCGGTTCGAGCCATACGACGGCTGGACTCGCGCCGCCAACAACGCGTTCGCCGCACTGAAGCGCGTCTACATGGAGCTCGACGGCCAACTGAAGTAGCGCACGACTTTGGTCGTGCGGTTCGCTTCAGTCGTGCGGTCCGCCTTCAGTCGTGGTGTCGTAGCGTAAGGCTTTAGCCTGCGTACGGGTTACACTGACCGCGACTCATGCCCGACCTCGCCCCGGAGGCCAAAGCCCGCCAGCAGATCGACACACTCCTGACGGGCGCCGGCTGGGTGCTGCAGGACTACGACCACTTCGACGCTGCCGCGGCGCGTTTTATCGCCCTCAGGGAGATCCCCGTCAAAGGCGGGCGGTGCGACTACCTGCTGCTCGCCGATCGTCTTCCGATCGGCGTCGTCGAGGCGAAGAAGGCCGGCACGACCCTGTCGATGGTCGCCGAGCAATCGGCGTACTACGGCGATCACCTGCCCGACTTCCTGCAGCCGCCTGCTGGCTCGCTCCCCTTCTATTACGAGTCCACCGGCATCGAGACGTTCTTCCGCGACGATCGCGATCCCGATCCCAGATCGCGCCGGGTCTTTGGCTTTCATCGTCCGGAGACTCTGGCAGCACTTCTCGCCGAGACCGCCACGCTTCGCGCTCGTTTGCGAACGCTGCCGGCGCTCCCGACGGACGGCATGCGCGGTTGTCAGGTCGAAGCCATCACCAGCCTCGAGAAGTCGTTCGCCGCCGCGGATCCGCGAGCACTGATCCAGATGGCGACAGGCGCGGGCAAGACCTAC
The DNA here is from genome assembly GCA_043759095.1 of Acidobacteriota bacterium. Lineage (GTDB taxonomy): Bacteria > Acidobacteriota > Vicinamibacteria > Vicinamibacterales > CAVVIG01 > CAVQFC01. Next base: position 6,147 of record JAYVMG010000516.1, read on the forward strand.
ACCGCGTGCGCCTTCATCTACCGGCTGATCAAATACGCCGGAGCACGTCGAGTGCTCTTCCTCGTCGACCGCGCCAATCTCGGCCGGCAGGCAATGGGTGAATTCCAGCAGTTCGTCACACCCGATACCGGACGGAAGTTCACCGAGCTGTACAACGTGCAGCACCTTCAGTCGAACAAGCTCGACGATGTGTCCAGGGTGACGATCTGCACGATTCAGCGGCTCTACTCAATGCTCCGCGGCGAGGAGTTACCGGAGGACGTGGACGAGATCTCAGGTTTCGAACTCGCGGCGGCCGACGGCCGCACGCGCGAGGTCGCCTACAACCCGGCCATTCCGATCGAGACGTTCGACTTCATCGTCACCGACGAGTGCCACCGGTCGATCTACAACCTGTGGCGCCAGGTGCTCGACTACTTCGACGCGTTCCTCGTCGGCCTCACCGCCACTCCGTCCAAGCAGACGATCGGATTCTTCAATCAGAACCTCGTCACCGAATACAACCACGAGCGCGCGGTGGCCGACGGCGTGAACGTCGGCTACGACGTCTATCGCATCCACACCGAGGTCACCGCCCAGGGCGCGACGGTTGAAAAGGGCTTCTACGTGGACAAGCGCCACCGCGAGACCCGCGTCCGCCGGTGGGAGCAACTCGACGAAGACCTCACTTACAGCTCCAGCGAACTCGACCGCTCCGTCGTCGTCCCGTCGCAGATTCGCACCGTGCTTCAGGCGTTCAAGGACGCGCTGTTCACGGAACTTTTCCCAGGACGCACGCTCGTCCCCAAGACGCTGATCTTCGCGAAAGACGACTCGCACGCCGAGGA
>JAYVMG010000517.1:0-2621 GCA_043759095.1 Acidobacteriota bacterium
CTCGGGCAGTTCCCATTGCGCCCGCGCTCGGTGCATCGGACTTTTCGCGAGGATCTCCGGCGCAAAGAGTTCATCGACGCGGAAAAGCTGAAACTTGACGGTGGCGCAACCGATGCGCGCCGCGGTCTCGACAAACGCCAGCGCGCGCCCGAGATCGCGATGATGATTGCTGGAGACTTCCGCGACGAACTCGGGCGTCATGACCGGAACGCGGTCACGACCTTGGTGACCGCCTCGACCACGTCATGCACGTCGCGCGCATGCATCCCGGGAAACATCGGCAGCGTGATCAACTGTTCGTACGCGGCCTCCGCCACCGGACACAAGCCGGGTCCACAACCAAACCGCTGGCGGTAAAACGGATGGAGGTGCACAGGAATGTAATGCACGTTGACCCCGATCCCTTCGCGGCGAAGCGCGCTGAAGACGGTCGCGCGATCACAGGCCAGCGCCTCGATGTCGATGCGCACCACATACAGGTGATAGGCGTGCGAGACGTCGGTCCGCAGCACCAACGGGCTCACCTCGGCCAGCGCGGCAAACGCGCGGTCGTATTCGCGGGCAATGGCCTGCCGGCGCTCGATGCGCGCGGGCAGCTTCGACAACTGGCTGAGACCGAGCGCGCACTGGATGTCGGTGAGCCGGTAGTTGTAGCCGAGCTCCACGATCTCGTAGATCCATGACGACTGCTCGCTGCGTTGCCGGTGATCGGTGGTGATCCCGTGATTGCGGAACGTCCGCATCCGCTCCGCCATCGTCGCATCCGCCGTCGTGACCACGCCACCCTCGCCGGTCGTCACGTGCTTCACCGGGTGCAGGCTGAACGCGCTCAGATCGGCGAGCGTCCCGACGGGCCGTCCGCGATCGCGCCCACCCACCGAATGGCACGCGTCGGCGACGATGGCGATCGGCCGATCGCCGATGACGGATCGCAGCGCGTCGTAGTCGCACGGCTGGCCGGCATAGTCGACGGCGACGATCGCGCGCGTCCTGGGGGTGATCGCGGCAGCCGCCTGCGCCGGATCGATGAGGAGTGTGCCCGGGTCGACGTCGGCGAAGACCGGCGCACCGCCCTGGTAGACCACGGCGTTGGCCGATGCGGCGAACGTCATCGGCGGCACAATGACTTCGTCGCCGGGACCGATGCCGAGCGCAAACATGGCGGCGTGAAGCGCCGCCGTGCCGTTGCTGACCGCGACGGCGTGCCCGGCGCCGGTCAGCCGCGCGAACGCCGCTTCGAACTCCGCGACCATAGGGCCGCCCGTCAGCCAGTCCGATCGCAGGACGCGCGACACCGCCGCCACATCATCGTCGTCGATCTCGTGACGACCGTAGGGCAGAAGGACGGTGCGAACTGGCGATCCGCCATGCAGCGCGAGCTGGTCGGTTTTCAGATCCTCAGGCAAGGGACTGTATAGTCTAGCAGGTGAATCGTCTCTTCGCGCGGCTCGGCGTCCACCGCCGCGAGCACGTGTCGGTCGCGCGAGACTTCAGTTTTTCCGGCCTCAACAGCGTCTCGCTCGTGCTGTTGATCGGCACAGGGCTGCTTCTCCGCCGCTATATTGGACCGTACTACGCCGGCATTTGGGTCGGGCTCGAAATGCTGCCGACCTATGTTGGCACGTACGGACATTTCGGCACGCTCACCGCGGCAGAGCGAGAGTTGCCGTACCTGATCGGCGCGAAGCGCGAGGCCGAGTTCGAGCGCGTCAAGAACACGCTGTTCTGGTTCACGCACGGCGTCGGAATCGTGCTCGCGCTCGGCATGGTCGCGGCCGCGTTCATCCAGCGGTCGCGTGTCAACGCGCAGACGTTCGCCGGCTTGCTGATCTACGCGCCTATTGTCTGGGCGCAACTGGCGGCGACGTACTACGTGGTGCTGTACCGCGCACGGAAGCGCTTCGGAGCGTTGAGCCTGCGGCAGGGACCGCTCAACATCGCCAAGGCCCTGCTGCTCGTCGGCGGCGCATACATGTTCGGCCTGATGGGCGTGCTCGTCGTCGAGCTCGCCTCGGCGGTGCTGCTGGCGATCGTGCTGCACACGGGGGTGCGCGAGCCGTTCTCGCGCGTCTTCGACGCCTCGTTGCTGCCGAAACTGGTCACCGACGGCGTACCGATGGTCGCCGGCGCCTTCGCCTTCGAAACACTCCGAGGCGCCGATCAGTTCATGGTCCTCTTCACCATGGGCACGACCATGCTCGGCACCTACAGCCTCGCATGGCCCATCTTCAGCGGCCTGTTCTATATCCCGAACGTCCTCTCGATGGTGATGTATCCGCGATTCCAGGAACGCTACGGCGCGACCTCGGACGTGCAGTCGCTGCGCCGGTTCGTCGAGCTGCCGCTACACGTGCTGGCCGAGACGCTGCTGGCGGCGATCGCGGTACTGCTCATCGCGCTGCCGGCGGCGTTCACGGTCTGGTTCCCGAATTATGCCGAAGGGATTCCGTCGTGGCGCGTGATGCTGGTGGGCACCTACTTTCTGTGCCTGACGCCGCCGGCCGGCCAGCTGTTGCTGACCCTCAACAAGCAGGTGCGCGCGCTCTACATCGGCATTCCGGCAACGGCCATGGCGTTTGGTGCGGCCTACGTCGGGTCGCGCTATGGGCTGATTGGCGTGG
>JAYVMG010000518.1:0-6968 GCA_043759095.1 Acidobacteriota bacterium
TCGTGGCGCACGCCACGCGCGTGACCAACCTGACGCCCGCCGAGTATCGTCCGCAGCTCCTCTGGCGGCCCGACACGGTGGCCGTCATCCATTGACCCGCTACTTCGCGCGGCGTCTCGCGTTCGCGGTGTTCCTCGTGATTGCCGTGTCGTCGGCGTCGCTGGTGCTGGCGCGACTGGCGCCGGGCGATTTCGTCACGGAGTCGGCAGGTACGGAGATCAGCCGTCAGACGCTGGAGCAGCAGCGCGCGCGATATGGTCTGAATAAATCACTCGGCGAGCAGTATCGCGATTGGCTCGCGGCGGCCGCGCGGCTCGATTTCGGATACTCGATGCAGTATGGCCGGCCGGTGCGCGATCTGGTGCCCGAGCGGGCTGCGAACACGGCGATTCTCGCGCTGACGGCGCTCGTCTTCGCCACCCTCATCGGCCTGCCGCTCGGCATCATCTCCGGCAGCCGGAAGGACGGCGTTGTCCCCGGTGTAATTCGGGCGGCGTCGGTCGTGTTGCTGTCGATGCCGCCGCTGCTGACGTCGTTGTTTCTCCTCTTCATTGCGGCGCGCACCGGTTGGCTCCCGATTGCCGGCATGCACTCGGCGATTGTGCCGCCGGGCGGCGCGCTGGCCGATCTGCTGCGTCATCTTGTCGTGCCGGCCGCGGCGGTCGGGTTGCCGCTGGCCGCGATGCTGGAACGTCTGCAGTCGCAGGCGATGAGCGAAGTGATCAACGAACCGTTCGTGCTGGCCACGCTTTCTCGCGGCGTTCCGCGCTCGCGCATCGTCTGGCGCGGCGCGTTCAAGGCGGCGCTGCGGCCGGTGGCTGCGGTGTACGGACTCGTGATCGGCACGCTGCTGAGCGGATCGTTTGCCGTTGAAGTGATCACGACATGGCCGGGCCTCGGCAGCCTGATGCTGCAGGCGCTGCGGTCGCGTGACGAGTATCTGGTGGCCGGTTGCGCCGGCGCCGGCGCGCTGTTCCTCGCGTGTGGCACGCTGCTGTCGGACCTCGCGCTTGCGGTCGTGGATCCTCGCGCGAGCGAGACGCGGGCGGAGCGCGCATGAGCCGGACGCTCGGGCTGGTGCTCGTGACGCTGGCGCTGCTCGCTGCGGTGGCCGCGCCGGTGCTCGCGCCGCACGCCACGGACGCGCACTTCGGTGGCCTGCTGAATGCGCCGCCGACGGTGGTGCATCTCGCCGACGCGAGCGGTGGGTGGCATGCGCCCTTCATCCACCGCTGGCGCCTGGTCAGTCAGCTCGAACAGCGGTACGAAGAAGACGTATCGACGCGCGTGCCGGTCGCCTGGTTCTCCGGCGGCCACCTCGTGCAATCGTCCGATGATGTCGCGGCGCCGCTGCTGCTGCTCGGCGCCGACAGCTACGGCCGCGACGTATTCACCCGGCTGTTGTTTGGTGCGCGCACGTCGCTCGGCCTCGCGGTGACGGCCGCGCTCGGTGCGCTGCTCATCGGCGCGTCGATTGGCGGCCTCGCCGGTTTCGCCGGCGGCATGTTCGACGATGTGCTGATGCGCGCGGCGGATTTCGTGATGGTGCTCCCGGCGATCTACGTCGCGCTGGCGCTGCGCGCGGTGCTGCCGCTGGTCCTCACCGCGTCGGAAGTGTTCGGCTTGCTGGCGTCGATCTTCGCGATCGTCGGCGCGCCATTTGTGGCGCGTGGCGTCCGCGCGATCGTGCGCTCCGAGCGGCGGCTCGACTACGCGGTGGCTGCGGAGGCGCTGGGCGCGAGCGACGCGCGTCTGCTGTTCCGGCACCTGCTGCCGGCAGCGCGCGGGTTCATGGCCGTCCAGATGACCCTGTTGATCCCGGCGTTCATCGTCGCCGAAGCCACGCTGTCGTACGTCGGCCTCGGCTTTCCCGATCCGGTCGCGAGCTGGGGGACGATGCTGCACGATGCGTCGAGCAATATCCGGGTGTTCGCTGAGTTTCCGTGGCTGCTGAGTCCGGCGGCCGCGATGTTCCTCGTCGTGCTCGGCGTGAACCTGGTTCTGCAGAATCGCACGTCTGAAGACGTGCGCCACATTGACGTGCGCCATATTGGCCTGCGCCACACGCAACGGCTCTAGCGTGGCGCAGACCTTCAGGTCTGCGATGGCGTAAAATCACTCCCATGAATCTCGCTGGCGTGTTTGCTCCGATTCCCACACCGTTCGACGATCGCGATCGCGTGGACACCGCGCGCCTGAAGTCGGCGCTCGGCAAGTGGGTAAAGCGTTCCTGCAGCGGCTTCGTCGTCCTCGGATCAAACGGTGAAGCGGCGCTGATGGACGACTTCGAATGCGATCAGGCGATCGTCGCCGCGCGCGAGGTCGTTCCGCGCGACAAGACGTTCATTGTCGGCGCCGGGCGCGAGTCCACGCAGGCGGCGATCAAAGCCACGAAGCGCGCGGCGGAGCACGGCGCCGACGCGGTGCTCGTGCGCACGCCGGGTTTCTTCAAGAGCCAGATGACGAACGACGTCTTCGTTCGCCACTATACGGCGGTGGCCGACGCGTCGCCGGTGCCGGTGCTGCTCTACAACTTCACCGCGGTGACCGGTGTGAACCTGCAGCCGGCGGCGGTGGCGCGGCTCGCGACGCATCCGAACATCATCGGCATGAAGGAGTCGGGCGGCGACGTGGCGCAGGTGGCGGATCTCGTGTCGCTGACGCCTGACGATTTCATCGTGCTCGCGGGCGCGGCGGCGACGCTGTATCCGATGATGTGCGTCGGCGCGGTTGGCGGCATTCTCGCGCTCGCCAACGCATTGCCCGATCCCTGCGTCCAGCTTTACGATCTGACGAAAGCCGGCCGTCATGCCGAGGCGATCGCGCTGCAGCGGCAGCTCGTGCCGGTGGCGAGGCTGCTCGGCGCCACGCACGGTGTGCCAGGCCTGAAAGCGGCGTTGAATCTTCTGGGCTACGACGTCGGCCTCCCGCGGCCGCCGCTGATGCCTTTACCCGAGTCCATCCTTCCGGCGCTGCGTGAAGCGCTGGCGCAATTCGAGGAAATCCCCGCATGAGCCTACTACCCGACAACGATCGCGTTCTGCTCGGTCCCGGACCGAGCCTCACCGCGCCGCGCGTGATGCGCGCCATGGCGTCGCCGACGGTCAGCCATCTCGATCCGATCATGATGGCGCTGCTCGACGATGTGCGTGGGCGGCTTGGGCGGGTGTTTCGCGCGGCCGAAGGGTCGTTCGCGTTCGCGGTCTCCGGCACGGGCACGTCGGGCATGGAAACGACCGTCGCCAACCTCGTGAAGGATGGCACGCGGGCCACGGTGATCGTCAGTGGTTATTTTGGCGACCGCCTCGCGCAGATGTGCGAGCGGTATGGAGCGACGGTCACGCGGCTCGATGTCGAGTGGGGCAGGGCGTGCGATCCCGCTGCGCTGCGCACGCTGCTGAAAGCCACGCCGGCGGACGTCGTCGCCATGGTTCACGCCGAGACGTCCACTGGCGTCGTGAATCCGGTCAAGGAACTCGCCGCGATCGCGCGCGAGCAGGGTGCGCTGACGATCGTGGACGCCGTCACCTCACTCGGCGGCATGCCGCTCGACATCGGCGCCTGGGGCATCGACGCTGCGTACTCGTGCACGCAGAAATGTCTCGGCGGACCGGCCGGCCTCGCGCCCGTCGTTTTCGGGCCGCGGGCGCTGGCGCAGCGCGTCCAGTGCCGCAGCTTCTACTTCGATCTCTCGCTGCTCGAGGACTACTGGCTGCGCCGCAAGTATCACCACACGATGTCGTCCACGCTGGTCTACGCGTTGTACGAGGCGCTGTCGATCGTCGAGGAAGAAGGCCTCGACGTGCGGTGGGCGCGCCACGAGCAGAATCATCTCGCGCTGCTCGCATCGATGGCCGGTCTCGGTCTGACGGTGCTGCCGCGTGAAGGCGAGCGGCTGTGGACGCTGAACGCGATCCGCGCGCCCGAGGGCATCGACGAAGCCGCGGTGCGCAAGCATCTGCTCGACACGTTCAACATGGAGATCGGCGCCGGTCTCGGACCGCTGGCCGGCAAGATCTGGCGCGTCGGCCTGATGGGCGCGAGCTCGTCGCCGCGGTTGATCATCCTGCTGCGCGGCGCGCTCGAAAGCGCGTTCGCGGCGCAGGGCCGTCAGGTTCACGCGTAGCTGCCGTTCCTTTGATGATCAGAATCGCGCGTGTGCTGCTCGCGATTCCGGCGGCCGGATTTGCGCTGCTCGCGTACGTCTATCTCACGCTGCCGGATGTGCGTCCGTTGAAGTCGTCCAATCCCACCACTACGGCATTCATGGAACTGCGCGACCGGGAGGCGCGCGCGAAGGGACAGACGCCCCGTCGCCTGCAGCGGTGGGTGAGCGACGCGCGCATTTCGCCGGCGCTGAAGCGCGCAGTGCTCGTTGCGGAAGACGATGCGTTCTGGCAGCACGAGGGGATCGATTTCGAACAGCTCCAGGAGTCGATCGAAACGGACTGGTCGCGCGGACGAGTCGTGCGCGGCGGCAGCACCATCACGCAGCAGCTCGCGAAAAATCTCTACCTGTCGCCGTCGAGGAACCCGCTGCGGAAGCTGCGAGAGCTGATCATTGCGCGCCGGCTCGAGGCCGAGCTGAAGAAGACGCGTATTCTCGAGCTCTATCTCAACGTGATCGAGTGGGGCGACGGCGTCTACGGTGTGGAGAGCGCCGCCCGCACGTATTTCCAGAAGTCCGCTGCTGAGCTTGGTCCGTCGGAAGCCGCGTTGCTCGCCGGCGCCATCGTGAACCCGCGGCTGCTGAATCCGGCGCGCCCGACCGCGAGACTCATCCGTCGGCAGCAACTGATTCTGCGGCGGATGGGCGTGTTATAGTCGCCACGCTTCGACGCAGTCGCCCGACTCATTTGAATTACACCGATCGCCTGGCCGAGTTGATGCGGGACATCGTGTCTCGTGTCCCTGCGCTCTCGTTCATCGACATGAACGACGTGCTGGTGTTTGCGCGTGCAGGCCGATCGAATGCGGAGGGCGCGTTCGCCACCTGCCACTGCCTCAGCCTTCCCGCGAGTGAACCCGGTTACTACTTCTGGCGCGACCGATCGACGCACACGCGGACGCGGCGCTCGGAGTGGTTCGTCACGAAATCACCCGAGGTGACGATTGGCTCCCGTCCAATCAAATACATGATCTCGTTCGCGCTGCCGCGGTTCTGCGATCAGTCGCTGACCCGCTCGCGGAAGGAAAAATTCTACCCGGGCGCCGACCCCTGGGTCGCGAAGCTCGACACCGTCGTCCACGAGCTGTATCACATCGATCCGGAACTTGCGGGCATCCGGCGAATCAAGAACGACGCGGGCGCGTACCTGGTGAATTGCCACGGGCGGCAGTTTCTCGAGACCGTTGCCGGGATGGTGCATACCTATCTGGAGAGCCGGCCGTCGCGCGATGTCTACGATTTCCTGCGCCACGACTTTGGCGGATTGCACGCGCGCCACGGCGGTATTTCGGGCACGAGCTTCCGGAAGTTCCCGTCGTTTCCGCAGCGGTACATCGAGCGCCTGGCGGAGCAGCCGCGCAGCGACGCGGATGCGCCGGGTGTGAAGGTCGAACCGCTGGATGTGGCGTCTCCTGTCACGCGCTACACGGAAGCCGATCTCTACGTGCGCGAGTATGCGAACCGGGCGCCTCGCGGGCTGGTTCGAAAGGGACGGTTCAGGGGCGCGGGGTCAGTCGAGGCGGCGCGCGCCGAGGTAGCGAGGTGACCAGTAGCTCGAGCTGAGATGCTCGACGCGCACGACGCCGGTGGAACTGGGTGCGTGCACGAACTCGTCACCGCCGATCGCGATCGCCACGTGTGAGGCCCCGGACTCGGTGGTCGCAAAGAAGAGGATGTCGCCGGGCGCCAGATCCCGGGTCTGTCTGATCGATTTCCCCACCCGAAACTGCTCGCGGACTTCGCGCGGGAGCGTGAGGCCATGCTGGGCGAAGACGTACTGCGTAAACCCGCTGCAGTCGAAGCCGTTCGGGTCGGCGCCGCCGTTGCGGTACGGCGCGCCACGCAGCGAGAGCGCTGTGCCCGCCAGCGCGTAGCCGTCGATGCCGGAGCGGGCGCGCGAAGCACCGGCGCCAGGCAGGGCCGACGGCCCGGATAGGGCAGGCTGGACGGGTGCAGACGGCGCCGCCGCCGGTGACGCGGACGATCCGGTCGGCATCGGGAACGGCTTCGGCGCCGCGCCTGTTGAGGCACACGCGCCGGAGCCCGCCGCCAGGGCGAGCACCGCCGCCATAAGCCGGTTCGAACCATGAGACCTGCGAATCACAGTCCTGCCTATCGGCGCCGCGCGGCTTGCACGATAGGGCCCACATTGACACCCCGTACGACGTCGGGCAAAATTCATTCACGTTGGAACAGACGCTTCTCCTGAACGCGTCGTATGAGCCTCTCAAGATCGTCAACTGGCAGAAAGCGGTCACGCTTTGGTGTCAGGGGAAGGTCGAGGTCATCTCTGTTTACGACCGCGAGATCCGCGCGGTTTCCATCAGCTTCAAGCTGCCGTCGGTCATCCGGCTGCTGCGCTACATCAAGATCAAGCGCCGGTTCGACTACGTGCCGTTTTCGCGCGCGAACATCTACGCCCGCGACGATCACCAGTGTCAGTACTGCGGCGACCCGTTTCCAACGAGCGAGCTGACATTCGATCACGTCGTGCCCGTCGCCCACGGCGGCCGCAAGGACTGGGAGAACATCGTCAGCTGCTGCGTCGCGTGCAACCGGAGGAAGGGCGGGCGGACGCCGGTCGAAGCCCGCATGCACCTGTTGAAGCTGCCCAGGCGCCCGCAGTCGGCGCCCGCCATCCGCATCACCATCGGGCTCAGAAATGCGCCGGAGAGCTGGCGGGACTACTTGTACTGGAACGCCGAGCTCGACGACACCTAACAGCTCTCAAGTCTCAACTCTCAACGCTCAACTCTCAGTTGAGACCTGAGACCTGAGACTTGAGACTTGAGACTTGAGA
>JAYVMG010000519.1:0-2615 GCA_043759095.1 Acidobacteriota bacterium
TTGTCGGTTTTCTTCTCGGCCTTCAGTTTCGCTTCGAGATCGCGTCTCGGACCAAGTGCCTTGTTGTAGCAGCGCGTGAACCCATCGTCCATTTGTGGCTGGCACTCGATGAAGTTCGTGCCCTGCCGTAGCACCATCCGTGCGCCAGTCGCCTTGTCGTAGGTGACCACGGTGGCGTCGGCGCGCAGGTCTGCCGGCAGCACCTGCACGGCCTGCGTAATCCGCGCGTCACCGGCTGGGGCCTGGGGCGCCGCGACGAGCAATGGGCTGGCAAGTACGACGACGACGGTCACTCCGAGTAGTTTCTGCATGTCATCCTTCTTGTAGGGTAAGAAATACGCCTCTTGACTCTAGCCCGCGTTCAACAGGCTGTACCCGCGTTCCTGTGCGCGCGTCACCGCCATCACACCGGCGGAGACGAGGCGGCTGTTCGGGATCAGGTTGGTCGAGAGGTCCTTATAGATCTCGTCGGCCGTGAGCTTCATCGGCGCGGCCATCTGCGACGCCAGGAAATGCGTGGCCGTATCGCAGGCGGCGAAATAGACGCCGCGCTTGGTCACCGCGTCGATCGTCGTGCCGAGGTTCGGCAGCGACAGCCCGTAGGCGGGCGAGTTGTAATAGAGGTTAGTAGACGGCGCTTCCTTCGTCTTCGGATCGGTGAAGTTCAACATCCCGCTCATCGCCTTGCCGTACTTCACCCAGACGGTGTCGGTGTACGCGAACGCCGTGGCGAAGTGCCGCAGGCACACGACGATGGCGAGGTCGGCGTCGGCGCCGCCTGCATACGCGGCCTTGTTGGCGTTGAGCAGATTGCCGGAGTACAAGAACGCTTCGCCGGCGCCATTCGGCGTCGCCGCATCGATGAAGATACGGTGATTCCCCGGCCGCTGGTCCAGCCAGGCATCCTCAGGATTTCGTTTGGGCCTGAACGCTGCTGGCGTTTGCGCGGCAACCGACCCGGACCCGAGCCCTGCCGCAACGACCGCCGAACCGACGCCGAATAGTACCGCCCGCCGTGACTGTGTGCTATCGCTCATGAATGCCCTCCAAAAGACCGCGCAGGAGAGTATCTGCCCGCCGTCACGCAACCGCAAGCGATAAGCTAGGCCCATGGCCCGTCCGGTCATTGCCTTACTTACCGACTTCGGCACGCGCGACCATTACGCCGGCACGATGAAAGGCGTCGCGCTGGGGATCTGTCCAGACGCCACCCTCGTGGACATCTCGCACGACATACCCGCCCACGACGTTCTCGCCGGGGCCCTCGAACTGGCCGCCGCTTATCGCTACTTTCCGGCCGGCACGATTTTTCTGGTCGTCGTCGATCCTGGTGTTGGTTCGAAGCGGCGGGGCATCGCGGTCGAGGCCGGTGAGTACAAGTATGTGGCGCCCGACAACGGTGTGCTGACGGCCGTGCTCGACGAGCATCCGCCCAAGCGGGTGGCCGAGCTAACGGAGCGGAAGTATGCGCGTCCGTCGATCAGCCGTACGTTCGAAGGGCGCGATCGCTTTGCGCCTGCCGCCGCGTGGCTGGCCAAAGGGATCGACCTCGGCGCGCTCGGTCGATCCGCGGGAGCGATACTCCACCTCGACATTCCTCGGCCCGGGCTGGCCGAGGACCGCATCGCCGGACAGGTCCTGCGCGTCGATCGTTTTGGCAATCTGATCACGAACATCGATCGCCGCACCTTCGAGAAGCTGACGGCGGGATCGCTGGACATCCAGATCGGTTCGCACGCGGTGTCGCGCGTCGTGTCGACGTACGCGGACGCGGGCCCCGGAGAGATCTGCGCGCTGTTTGGCAGCACCGACCATCTGGAGATCGCCGCCAACGGCGCCAACGCGGCCGAGGCGCTCGGTCTGGCGCGTGGCGCAGCCGTGCATGTCGCCCGCCGCGCATGATAGGATTTTGCGCCCATGATTGATTTCAGCCTCTCCGAAGAACATCACCTGCTCGAGCAGTCGATTCGTGAGTGGGGCGCCCGCGAGGTGCTGCCCTACATCCGCGAGAACGACCGCAAGCATTATTTCGATCGCGAACGCATTCTCGGCGGCATGGCGAAACTCGGTCTGCTCGGCATCTCGATCCCGCAGGAATACGGCGGCGCCGGCATGGACTACATCAGCCTCGGCATTGCCAGCGAGGAACTCGAATACCTCGACACGTCGCTGCGGGTCATCATGTCCGTGCACCTCGGGCTGAATTGCCTGTCGCTGCTCGCGTGGGGCACCGAGGCTCAGAAACAGAAGTACCTCGTGCCGCAGGCGCAGGGGAAGAAAATCTCGGGCTACGGCCTGACCGAGCCCGGCGCCGGCAGCGACGCGCGCGCCATCCAGACAACAGCGACGAAGAAGGGCAGCACGTACCTTCTGAACGGCGAGAAGACCTGGATCTCGTTGGCCGACGTCGCGGATCACTTCCTGGTGATCGGCTGGACGGATCTCGAGAGGAAAAAAACGGGCGATCCGTCCGGCATGACCGCCTTCATCGTCGAACGCACGAGCAAGGGTTTTACGAGCGGTCCGATGAAGGAGAAGTGGGGCATCCTCGCCGGTAACACCGGCTGGTTCAAGATGGACGACGTCGAGGTGCCCGAGGACAACATCCTGGGCAA
>JAYVMG010000520.1:0-17447 GCA_043759095.1 Acidobacteriota bacterium
TGGCGGCGGCTCGCGACTGACCTCAAACCCGCGCACCTGCGGGCGACAGTAACCGACATCGGTCTTGACGATCTGCCGAAGGCCTTTGCGACGCTGCTCGCAGGCGCGGCCCGGGGACGTTACGTCGTCAACCTGTAACGTAGGGGCCAGACCCTTTGGGTCAGCCCGCATAGACGGAGCGATCGAATGAAGCTGGTTGTGCTCGCCACGTTCATTGCCGGCGCGACGCTCGCGGCGCAAACCGCGCCACACCTGATCGTCGTCTCCAGCCCGACGCTCAAGGCGGATCAGACAATGCCGCGGGATTACACGCCGGACGGGCGCAACCTCTCGCCGCCGCTGACGTGGAGCGATGTGCCGGCCGGGACGAAAGAGATCGCCGTCGTCTGCGAGGATCCAGACGCTGGCAACCCGCCGCCCTTCGTGCATTGGGTGATCTACAAAATCCCTGCGACGGCCAAGGGTCTGCCAGAGGGACTCCCGATCGATCCGGCGGTCGCGATGCCCGCCGCGATCGCCGGTGCGATTCAGGGCGTCTCCGGATTCCGGCGCGCGATCTATCGCGGTCCCGCGCCGCCGCCCGGCAAGCCGCATCACTATCACTTCGTCGTCTACGCGCTCGACGCGGACCTGGGTCTGAAGCCGGGGCTCACGCGGGCAGACCTGCTGACCGCGATCAACGGACACGTGATTGGCCAGGGAGAGATTGTGTCGATTTACGAACGGAAGGCGCCATGACTTTCATTTCACGTCGCGATTTGTTGAAGCGCGCTGCAGTCGTCGGTGCAGCGGCGGCTGGCAGTGCGGGAGCGATTGATGTCACGCCGCTGCAGGGCCGCGATGGCAGCGCTGAAAGCGCTACTCCACATTCTGAAATGATGGCCGCGGCGCGCGAGCCGCTCGAAAATCTGACAGCGACCGAAGCGGATCTGCTCGAGGCGATTGTCGCCCGGCTGATTCCGACGGACGCCAGTGGCCCCGGCGCCACCGAGGCCCGCGCCGCGCACTACATCGACCGCGCGCTCGGCGGCGCGCTCGCCTCGTCGCGTCAGGCCTACACGGCCGGACTTGCAGCGCTCGACACATACTCGCGCTCGTCGAGGGGCAAGGCGTTCACCGAACTGTCCGCCACCGATCAGGACTCCGTGCTGATTGACGTCGAGACCGGCGCGGCCACCGGCTTTACTGGCAGCTCCGCTGCGTTCTTCGGCCTCGTGTTGAACCATACGCACCAGGGCATGTTCGGCGATCCCTACTACGGCGGCAACGCGAACTTCATCGGCTGGGACCTGATCGGCTACCCGGGCATCCGGACGATGGTGACCGCGGCGGATCAGCAGCAGCTGGAAAAGCATGCGCTGAAACCGAATCACAAATCGGCGTACGACTACGAGTCGTTCACTAAAGCGGCGGCGCGCGCGGGTTCTCGTCAGGAGATGAAACATGGCGACTAGGCTCAAGGACACCGACGTCGTGATCATCGGGCTCGGGGCAGCCGGGGGCGTTGCCGCGCTGCCGCTGGCGCAGGCGGGCCTCGAAGTCGTCGGCCTCGAAGCGGGATCGTGGCTGACGCGGCGCGACTTCGCGCCAGACGAACTGCGGAACAACTACCGCGGCTGGCCGCAGGCGGTGCAGAAGGCCAACCAGGAGATCCCCACATCGCGCGCGACCTCGTCGGCGCCGACCGGGCCGCGCGGCAACATTCACCCGATGCAGAACAGCGTCGGCGGCACGACGCTGCATTACTGGGCGCAGAGCTGGCGGCTGAACCCGTGGGATTTCAAGGTCGTCAGCGAGACGACGCGCCGCTATGGCGCCTCGCGGATCCCGAAAGGGTCCACGGTCGAGGACTGGCCGTTCGGGTACGAGGAGCTCGAACCGTACTACGACAAGATCGAATACGAGGTCGGCATTTCCGGCCAGGCGGGCAACATCAACGGCACGATCGATCCGCGCGGCAACCCGTTCGAGGCGCCGCGCAAACGCGGCTACCCGATGCCGCCGCTGCGTGGCACGGCCTTCATCGAGAAAATGACGGCGGCGGCACGCACCATCGGCTGGCATCCGTTTCCGGGTCCGGCGGCGATCAACTCGCGCACATACCAGAACCGCTCCGGCTGCATGTATCACGGCTTCTGCAATCGCGGTGGCTGCCACGTCGACGCGAAGAACTCGACGGCGGTGACGACGATTCCGCGCGCGCAGGCGACCGGGCACCTGAAAGTGGTCACCCGCGCGCACGTGACGACAATCGAGGTGGACAAGAACGGCCGCATGACCGGCGTGAACTACCTCACCGACGGCGTCGAGTACTTCCAGCCGGCGAAGGTGGTGCTGCTCGCCAGCTTCACGTACGAAAACTCGCGCCTGCTGCTGCTGTCGAAGTCGGCGGCGTTTCCCAACGGGCTGTCGAACAACCATCACCAGGTCGGGCGCCACTACTTCAGCCATCATCAGGGCGCGCCGGTGTCGGCGCTGTTTCCGTTCAACCTCGACAGCTGGTACGGCCTGCCGGCGCAGGGTGTGGCCGTGGACAACTGGGCGGACGACAACTTCGATCACTCGAGCCTCGACTTCATCGGCGGCGCCAATCTCTGGGCGATGTCGGACAAGCGTCCGATCGGGGCTGCGGGCATGAACACGTTCGGTCGCGTGCCCGGCTGGGGCTCGCAGTGGAAGGCGTTCATCAAGGAGAACGCCGACCGATCGCACAGCTCGTACATCCAGAAAACGACGCTGCCGTACGAGGACAACTTCCTCGATCTCGATCCGGTGGTGAAGGATCCGCTCGGCTACCCGGTGTGCCGCGTCACCGCGGAGTTCAAGGACAACGAGCGAAAGATCGCCGCGTTTTCGCAGGACAAGATGGAGCAGTGGTATCGCGAGGCCGGCGCGGTGGCCGTGCAGCGCGCACCGGTCGGCGGCGCGATGGGCGTCTCGACGCACGCGTACGGCGGCACGCGCATGGGCGACAACCCTGAAACCAACGTCGTCGATCGCTTTGGTTTCTCGCACGAGGTGCCGAACCTCGGCGTGCTGGGCGCCTCCACGATGGGCACCAGCGGCGCGCGCAATCCGACGCTGACCGCGCAGGCGCTCGCCTGGCGGACGGCGGAGCATCTGATTAAGAACTGGAAGGGGATAGGGACTGGGGACTAGGGGCTGGCGAGATAGCGAGCCGGCGGCTTGCGGCGCCGGCTCGCTGGGGAAGACCTAGTTGAAGATGTCGCCGACCGGCTTCTTCTTCTTTTTCGTGGCCTTCTTCTTGGTGGCCTTCTTCTTGGTTCCCGCTTTTTTCTTCACAGCTTTCTTTTTTTTTGCCATCTAGCCTCCTGTGGGTTGACGATTACCGGACGTGAAACGAGCTTTCACCAGGGACCGATCCCCGGCGTCGAGTGTCGCAAACAGCGGTCGCAATTGCCGCATCGCATCGCGTGACGGCTGGTAATCACCCACCGGCACAGCCAGCGACAGGTATTTCGCTCCCGCATTCAACATCAGGCCGTTGCCTGCGATCGCCTGCAACCGTGCGGTCGACGCAGCGGTGAACGGGCTGGCGTCGGTGATCGCGTCGCACGTGAGGTAGAGTTCCCGATCCTCACCGCTGAACACCGAGACCGGCGCTTTGGCGCGCGGCCGTGTGTCGAACACGAACAGGCGATCGTCGATGTCGACCGACACCAGTTCGGCGTGGCGCCACGTGGTCTTCCACGCGTGCACGCTGCGCACCAACGGGTCGGCGTACCGCGCAACCGCCTGCGGCACTTTGTAATCGTAGGCGAAATAGTACGCCAGATTGTGCCGCGCGGTCTCGGGCAGATCGTAGAGAAATTCGTAAAACGGCAACGGCCGTAACTTCGTGAACCCGAGTTGTCCTGCCTCGTTGAAGTTCGGACTGAACCGATCGAGCCGGATCACGCTGACCCCGGAGGGGCGTGGCAGGTGGCAGACGAGCACCGAGAGATCCGCCATCTCGAAGTAGTCGTCCGGCGACTCCCGTGGGAACCCGATCAGGAAATTCCAGATCGGGTGGATCCCCATCTCCTTGCACCATTTCAGCAGCTGGATGTTCTGAAGGCCGGTGACGCCCTTCTTCATCTGCTTCAGCACGCGATCGCTGAAGCTTTCGATCCCCGGCTGGATGGTCATGACGCCCGCGTCGCGCAGCAGGCGGACCTGGTCCTTCTTCAGGTTCGACTTCGTCTCGTAGAACAGCGACACATTCAGTTTCCGCGCAGCCAGCTCCGGCAGCAGCGTCTTGAAATACTTAAGGTCGAGGATGTTGTCCACGACCTGGATGTCGCATCCCGGATGCGATGTGGCCAGGTGGGTCAACTCCGCCAGCGCGCGCGGCGCCGACTTGCTGCGGTACGCCATCGTGGCGCCGTTGAGGCCGCAGAAGGTGCAGTGCATCCGCTCGCCCCACCAGCAGCCACGCGACGTCTCGACGAACACGCTCGGCTGCCAGTCTTTGGCGAACGCGCTGCGGGCGAACTGCGCGAAGAAATCGGAGAAGTCGGGGTAGGGCAGGGCGTCGAGGTCGATGACCGCCGGGGCCGTCGGCGCGGGGCCAGACCCGATCGGACCGGCGACGGATGCCTGAGTGATCACGCCAGGAATGTCGGCGATCGATTCGCCACGAATCACCCGCGTCGCCATTTCCGCAAACACGTGGTCCGCCTCGCCGGAGACGACGGCGTCCACGTAGGAGAACTGGCGCACGGTCTCCACGCCCATCGTCGCTTCGCAGTTGGCGCCGCCCATGACGATGAAGACATCGGGCAGGCGCGCTTTCAGCCGTTTCGCGAGCGCGAGCGAGGCGAGGTGCTGCTGGAAGACGGTGGTGAAACCGACGATTTTCGGCTGCGCTTCGACGACGCGATCGGCGCACCAGTCGACGAACGCGGCGGCCTCGTCACGGGCTTTGAGAATCGCGCGCAGATCGCTGCGGCTCGGCAGGCGCGTCGGATTGCGTCCGAGCCACGCCGGCGGCTTCAGGAGCACCTCGTTCACGTAGCGCTCGTCGTGCGCCGCGTCCCAGTCGAATAGCGCGTGCGAAAAGATCCATTCGCCCACAAACGCGCGCGCCATCGTCCGGTTCTGGCTGGTGATTTTGGAATACAGCCCTTCGCCGATCCGTTCACCGAAGGCAAGCGTGAAGTACTCGCACCGGCAGGAGAGTCCGCGCGCCTGTACTTGTGGCTGAAGCAGGCTGAGGCCCAAGGACGGAGAAAACAGCGGGCCAAACGGCATCGAGATGAGGAGTACGTCGGTGGCTGGCGTCATCGTGACGGCGCCGGACCGGACGTGGGCAACGCGGCGGCTTCGCGGGCAGACATCACGAGCAACGGGTGCGTCGGCGGGGCGTCACGCCACGCGTTGGCGAAGTCGGCGTATGCCTGGCGAGCCTGCGCCATATCGCCGGCGTCGCGCGCGGCTCGCGCCAACTGTAGACGCGCGAGAGTATGCACCGGGTTTGTCGGGTCGTTGCCCGTGTGATCGATGACGGCGCGGAACTGGCGCGCGGCCTGTGCGGGTTCGTGCGCGGCCGCGTTCGCCAGACCGCGCAGGTAGGCCACCCACGGTCCGGCGGACGCTTCGAACTGCGCGGCCGGGGTCAGCATCACGAGCGCGCCGCGGCCATCGTTGTTCGCGATGGCGACCGCCGCTTGCAGCATCGGGACCTGCGCGTTGACCACGTCCGGCGCGGGCGGCTGAAGCGTCGTGAACGCCTTCGCGAGTTCGGAGGCCTGAGGCGCGCGGCCGGAGAACGCGGCCGCCAGGGACGCGGTCCACGTCGTCTCCGGGCCACGGCTGATGTCGAGCGATGATTGCAGCTCACGGTGCGCGCGTTCGGCATCACCAATGAGCGCGTCAGCCAGCGCCTCCTCCGCGACAAGGCGGCCGGCGAAGTCGTTGATGTGCGCCGCACGCGCCGCCGTTACCGCGCGGCTGTACAGCGTCCGGCCGGTTTCGAGGCTGCCCGTTGCAAATGCAGCTCGCGCGGCTTCGGTCACGACCAGATACCCGTCGGGCCGGGCGGCCGCCGCACGGAGGTGCTTCTGCATGCTGCCGGTGTCGTTGTCGATGAACGCGAGTTGGTACGAGAGTTGGCGAATCGCCGTCGAGTCGAGCCCCTTCGCCATGGCGCCGCGGATCACTTCTTTCGCGTCCGTCAGGCGATCGACCGCGATCAGCGCTCGCGAGAGCTGCTGATAGGCCACCACCGAGTTGGGTCCGAGCCGAACCGCGGTCCGTCCTTCTTCGATTGCATCGTCGAACTGGTTGAGGCGGGCGTAGGTCGTCGACAGATTGTTGTGCGGCACCCAGTCGTCCGGATACGTGCCGATCCACACCCGATACGTGGCCACGGCTTCGTCGAGCCGTCCAGTGACGATGTAGTGGTAATGGGAGCGGATGAAGAGCCGCTCGGGCTCGCTGAGCGACTCGCTGCGCGCGAACGCGCGCTTCATGTAGGTCTGCGCCTTGTCGAGGTCGCGCAGGTTGGTGTAGATCGCGCCGAGGCGCGCGGCGGCGAGCGCGAAGTTCGGGTCGATCTCGAGCGCGCGCTCGAAGAACGGAATGGCCTGGACGTCGCCGGCCTTCAGGCGCGTGTCGATGCCCAGGCTGTACGCCTTCAGCGCGTCGAGCGACTGCGTTGTCGCATTCGGCGCCGGGACGTTGAACTTCTGAATCGAGCCGATCGACTCACCGAGCCGCTCGCGGATGCGCGCGGCGCCCGCGCCGACGCTGGCGAGGACGTCGGTCTTCGCCGCCGCCTGTGACTGGTCGCGGGCGAGCGCGTCGCCGGTGCGGCACGCCTGCGCCTCGAGCGTGATGACGTAGGCCGAACTGAGCGGTGCGATCGAGCCGAGGATCACCGCTTTCACGCCCAGACGTTCGCAGAGATCGCGCGCGACGGCCGCCGTCAGCGGCTCATTCGGTGACCGTTCCATCAACTGGAGCGCCGACCGGACCTGCGACGCGGGCAGCACTTTCACGTACGGCGACTGCTGCAGCTGGATCTCGAGCGCGTCTTTCAGCGCGCCGTCGAACACCGCCTCGCCCGTCGTGTTGGTGAAATCGGCCAGCAGTAGCGGCTCGCGCGGCACGGTCGCGGACGTGGCGCCCGTGTGCCAGCGGTAGCCGCCGTAGCCGCCACCGGCGAGCACCAGCAGGACGACGAGGGCGACGATGACATCCTTGATGTTGCCGGGGCTCAGCGCCGCATTCAGCGCGGATGACGCCGAACCCTCCTGGGCCGGCGTGTAGACCGCCGTTTTCCGATACACGTCCGATCCCACGTGGAGTGTGGTCGAGCCCGACGAACTGTCGACGCTGGCGGCCGCGTATTCGCGGCCAGCCATCGACCCGCTCTGCACGGCGCGGAGCCGCGCGGCAATCTCCGCCGCGTTCGCGGGCCGGCGCTCGCGGTCCTTCTCGAGCATGCGCGCGACCAGCTTTCGCAGTTCCTTCGGCACGTTCGACACGTCGGCGACGTCGAAGCCCTTCGGTGGCGCATGCAGGATGGCGTCGACGATCGCCGTCGTCGATCGTCCTTCGAACGCGCGCCGGCCGGTGAGCATCTCGTAGAGGACGAGACCGAGCGAGAAAATATCCGTGCGCGGATCGAGCGGATCGCCGAGCGCCTGCTCAGGCGACATGTAGAGCACTGTGCCAACGGCCGTGCCGAGACTGGTCAGCGCATCGGGGGGCTGTCCCATCGTGGCTGAGGCGTCGGCGGCACTTGCGCTCGCCATCATCGCGGCGAGACCGAAGTCGAGCAGTTTCACGTCGCCGCGCGCCGTGACGAAGATGTTGGCCGGCTTGAGATCGCGGTGAATGATGCCGGCGCCATGCGCGCCGTCGAGCGCGTCCGCCATCTGGATGCCCAGGCCGATGACCGTGGACACCGACAGCGGTCCGGACGACATCGCCTCGTAGAGCGTGACGCCGCGCAGCAGTTCCATCACCAGGTACGGGCGGCCGTCGGCTTCCGGCGCCTGGCCGACGTCGAAGATGGTGCAGATGTGCGGATGGTTCAGCGCCGAGGTCGCGCGCGCCTCGCGCTCGAATCGCAGCAGGTGTTCTTCCGAGGTGGCAAGCGCGGGTGACAGCAGCTTCAGCGCGACGTCGCGCCGCAGCTTCAGATCGTGCGCATGGTAGACCTCGCCCATGCTGCCCGCGCCGAGGGGTGCGATGATTTCGAAGCGGCCGACGATTTGGATGCCGGGTTGCAGTGGCACGGTGTCTAAGAGACCCGCCGCATGGTCCGGAAGTCCCAGGTTAACGTCAGGGACGTCATGAATTCGTACGGCAGATGGCCGTAACCGGGACGAGATGCCGTTTCACTTTGGAACGCGACGATTCTACATTACTTTCCGCCTCCTGTGCTCCAGCTGGTTGCGGCACGGAACTGGCATCCGCCGGGGCATGAAACAACCGATGCCACACACCACGATGACGAGGAAGCAGCTGATCGATCGGCTCAACGAAGATCTGTCGAGGGAATATCAGGCGATCATCGCCTATGTCGTGTACTCGCAGGTGCTGAAGGGCGCGGAGTACATGAACATCGCCAAGGAACTCGAAGCCCACGCCGGCGAGGAGCTGCAGCACGCGCTGACGATCTCGAAGCACATCGACTATCTCGGCGGGATGCCGACCGCGACGCCGCAAAAGGTGACGCTGACGGAGAAGGCCGAGGAGATGCTGCGCGCGGACCTCAAGAATGAGAGCGACACGATTCGCGCCTATCGCGAACGCGTCGGGCAGTGCGAGGCGCTGGGCGAGTATGCGATCGCCGAAGACATTCGCGAGATCCTTCGGCAGGAGCAGGAGCACCTGATGGATCTGGCCACCGCGCTCGGGGAGAACGCGCCAGACCTGTCCAAGCGTCGGTAACACGGCGCTGTAGCCGGACCGCGTTCCGACCGAAACATCAGTGTCAACATTTGTCAGCGCAGCGCCGGATTGACGTAAAATGTCAGTCCGTCGGCTTGGGCTGACTGGATAAGTCACTGATTATAAAGACTTTCGTCAGGTCGTTGCGAGCGGCACGGGCTCTGCACTGTTGGGAAGATAGGGCTGATCAGGTGCTGATTCGAAAAGCGCAGGGCTTCGCGCTCATCGACATGATTTTCGTGTGCGGCATCGTGGGGCTGTTGTGCAGCATTACGCTTCCGCGTTTGCTGCTCGCGAAGCAGTCCGCCGGCGCTGCGTCGGCAGTCGGGTCGATGCGCGCCATCAACAGCGCCGAGCTGACCTACGCGTTGACATGCGGCGCGGGTTTCTACGCCCCCAACCTGTCCACGCTGGGCACCGCGCCAGCCGGAAGCCGCGAGCCGTTCATTACAAGCGGCCTGGGTTCGTCTGACACCGTCACGAAGAGCGGATACATCATCCAACTGGCGGCCACCGCGTATGCGGGCGCGCCGCCGGCCTGCAACGGTCTCGCGGCTGGACTGGCCGGACAGGGTTTCGCCGCCGCCGCCGACCCGTCAGAACCCAACAACCCTCGTTTTTTTGCGACCAACGCCAACAACGTCATCTACGAATACACAACGACGCTGTTTGCTGTCATGCCCGAAGTCGGTCCGCCACCGGTGGGCCAGATGATCGTCCACTGATTCGGCTATAATTCCGGTACATGTGGACCAAGATGATGTCCGGGCCGCGCAAGAAAGCCCCGAAGACGATCGCGGTAATTGACCCTGATCGCTGCTTCGGCGCATTCGCGTGCTCGATCTGTCAGGCCGCCTGTCCCATTGCCAACTGCATCGTCGAAGAGCCGGATCGCGACGGCCGGATGGTGTGCGCCGTGGTGGCGGACCTGTGCATCGGCTGCGGCCTGTGCGTGACGCTTGGCAATACGACCGCTCCCCAGCAGCGCGAGTTTGGCTGCCCGGCCGACTACGACGCCATCAACATGATGCCGTGGGAAGAAGTTGTGAAGATCCTTACAACTGAGAACTCAGAACTTACAACGTAGAACTGGTGATCGTCTGCGCGTAGCGCGACGGCAGGCGATGATCAATCTTTGACGCGATGAACGCCGACGCCTCGCTCACCGCCGCCAGCGACACACCCGTTTCGATTCCCATTCCGTCGAGCATGTAGATCAGATCGTCGGTGGCCAGGTTGCCGGCCGCGCCAGGCGCGTACGGACAGCCGCCGAGTCCGCCGGCCGACGCGTCATACGTGGCGACGCCGAATGGCAGCGACGCAAGCACGTTGGCGAGCGCGGTTCCGCGTGTGTCGTGGTAATGCAGCGCGACGCGTTCGACTGGCACGCGCGCGAGCACGGCCTCGATCACGCCCGGCACTTGTCCGGGATGCGCGACGCCGATCGTGTCGCTGACCGCGACCTCGAACACGCCGAGATCGGCCAGTCGTCCCGCGACCCTGGCGACCTGTCGCGGATCGACCGTGCCCTCGAACGGACAGCCGAACGCGGTCGACAGATAACCGCGCACGCGGATCCCCGCCGCGATCGCGCGATCGCACACCGTCCTGTACGTCGTCAGTGAGTCGTCGATGCTCTGGTTGATGTTCTTCCGGCTGAAGGTTTCGGTGGACGAAGCGAAGATGGCGATCTCGGTGACGCCAGCCGCCATCGCGCGATCGAGGCCGGCCAGGTTCGGCACGAGCGCCGTGTAGCGGATGCCTGGCGCGCGCGTGATGCCGGCAAAGACCTCGGCAGCGTCGGCCATCTGCGGCACCCATTTCGGACTGACAAACGCCGACACCTCGATCACCGGCAGATGCGCGGCGGAGAGGAGATTCACGAACGCAATCTTGTCCGCGGTCGAGACGATGACCTGCTCGTTCTGCAGGCCGTCGCGCGGTCCCACTTCCACAATCGTCACGCGCCGCGGCGTCATGCGAACTCCACGAGCGACGCATCCGCCTGAACCAGATCGCCCTCGCGGCAGCGCACTGCGGAGACCACGCCGTCGCCCAGCGCGCGCAACGGCAACTCCATCTTCATCGCTTCGACGACGACGACGATCGCACCCTTGACGACGACGTCACCGACGGCGACGTTGACCGTGATCACCGTGGCCGGCATCGGCGCGACCACGGCCTGTCCAGACGCAGACGCCGAGCGCCGTCTGGGTGGCGCCGCTTGCCCTGCCGACGCTCGCGTTCCGACGACGGCCAGCGAAGGCGGGTCCCAGGGATCCACGCGTACCACGGCTGAGGGCTGAGGGCTAAGGGCTGATTCGACCGACGACGCGGGGCCGACGGCGACCGACTTCGCGATGGCGGTTCCTTCGCGATCGAGATACGCGGTATCGATCGCGCCGTCTCGGAATGCCGCCGACGCAAGAATGGCGAGCAGAAACGCGCGGTTGGTCTTGATGCCGGCGATCTCGAATTCGTGCAGCGCGGCGCACAGCCTCGCGATTGCGAGGTCTCGCGTTTCGGCGGTGGCGATCACTTTCGCAATCATCGGGTCGTAGTAGACAGAGACCTCGCTGCCCTCGACGACACCCGAGTCGACGCGGATCCCGGGGCGCTGCGGCTCGCGATAGCGGGTGAGGCGGCCGGCCTGCGGCAGGAATCCCTGCGCGGGGTCTTCGGCGTAGATGCGCGCTTCGATCGCGTGTCCGCGCTGACTGACCTGTTTCTGCGTCCACGGTAACGGCTCGCCGTTGGCCACGAGTAATTGTGTGCGCACCAGATCCAGCCCGGTCACCTGCTCCGTGACCGGATGCTCGACCTGCAGCCGCGTGTTCATCTCGAGGAAATAAAACGCGTCCCCGTCCACGAGGAACTCGATCGTACCGGCGTTGCGGTAGTTCGCGGCGCCGGCGGCGGCGACGGCGGCTTCGGTCATGCGCGCGCGGAGCGACGGCGTCAGAGCGGGTGACGGGCTTTCCTCGATCACCTTCTGATGCCGCCGCTGCGTCGAGCAATCGCGCTCGAACAGGTGCAGCACATGACCGTGATTGTCCGCGAAGATCTGCACCTCGACGTGGCGCGGATGCGCCACGAGCTGCTCGACGTAGAGCGTGCCGTCACCGAACGCAGCGGCCGATTCGCGTCGCGCCGCTTGAATCGATTCGTCGATGGCGCCGGCGTCGAGGACGTTGCGCATCCCTTTGCCGCCGCCGCCGGCCGATGCCTTGATCAGCGCGGGCAGGCCGATGCGCTCGATGGCCTGACGGATACCCTGGTCGGACTGGTCGGTCGGCGTCTCGCCAGGCACGACCGGGACGCCAGCCGCGGACACGAGCCGCCGCGCCGCAATCTTCGACCCCATCGTCGCGATCACTCCCGCCGGCGGTCCCACGAAGATCAGTCCGGCGTCCGCGCATGCGTGCGCGAAGTCTGCGTTCTCAGACAGAAAACCGTATCCGGGGTGGATGGCGTCTGCGCCCGACGAGCGCGCCGCGTCGAGGAGTCGCGGTACGGAGCGATAGCTCTCGCGCGCCGGCGCGGGACCGATCGCGACCGCGCGATCGGCGGCGGCGACGTGCGGCGCCTTCGCATCGGCCTCGGAGTACACGGCGACGCTCTCGATCCCCATTTCCGCGCACGCGCGGATGATGCGGAGGGCGATCTCGCCGCGGTTGGCGATCAGCAGGCGCTTGATGATCAAGCTCTCCACCACTGAGGACACGGTGGACACAGAGGATCAGGCTTTGATGGATCTTGCCCCTGCGTCCCCCGCGTCCTCCGTGGTGGAGAGTTCAAGCCGTCCATCCTGGCTTCCGTTTCTCGAGGAACGCGTTCAGCCCTTCCTGTCCTTCTATCGAGACGCGTCGCGCGGCGATGGCGGCGGCGGTGATCGGCATGGCCTCCGCGATCGGGCGGCCCCAGACGTTCGGGATCAGCGCCTTGGCGGCGGCGACCGCCTCGGGGCCGGCGCTCAGCACCTCGTCCACGTACCGCTGCACCGTCGCGTCGAGTTCGGCGGCCGGCACCACCGCGTGGGCGAGACCGATCTCCTTCGCGCGCTGGGCGGAGAAGCGCGCGCCGGTCAGGAACAGTTCCCGCGCCGCAGCCTGGCCAATCTTGGCGAGGGCGAAGGGCGAGATGACCGCCGGCAGAATGCCGAGTTTGGTTTCCGTGAATCCGAACAGCGCCGAGTCTGCGGCCACGACGATGTCGCAGACGGCCGCGAGGCCGGCGCCGCCGCCAAGCGCGGCTCCCTGGACGCGGCCGATCACCGCGACCGGCAGATCGTCGATCGCGGCAAACATGCGCGACATGGCCATCGCATCGCGCAGGTTGTCTTCCTCGGTATACTGAACCGTTTTCGACATCCACGTGACGTCGGCGCCCGCGCAGAAGATCCTGCCGGCGCCGCTGATCACCACGACGCGGATGTCGTGCCGTTCAGCCGCCGCTCGCGCGTCCGCCGCCCACGCGGTCAGCTCCGCGATCACGTGATCGTTGAATGCGTTGCGGACGTCTGGGCGGTTCAGAGTCAAATGTTCGACCGCGCCCTCGCGCGTCGAGATGAGATGCGTGTAACCCATATTGAGTTGGCCACGAAGGCACGAAGACACGAAGGGCCTTCGTGCCTTCGTGGCTACATTCTAAAAACCCCGAATTTCGGCGGCGCGATCGGCGCGTTGAACGCGGCGGAGAGGCCGAGCGCCAGCATGTGTCTGGTCTGCGCCGGCTCGATGATCCCATCGTCCCAGAGCCGCGCGGTGGAGTAGTAGGGCGAGCCTTCGTGCTCGTACTTGTCCAGAATCGGCTGGCGAATGGCCGCCTCTTCCTCGGGCGTGAACGCTTTGCCTTCCCGCGTCAACTGATCGCGCTTCACCGTCGTCAGCACCGACGCCGCCTGCTGCGCTCCCATGACCGAGATCCGCGCGTTGGGCCACATCCAGAGCATCCGAGGCTCGTACGCGCGCCCGCACATGCCGTAATTGCCCGCGCCAAACGATCCGCCGATGATCACCGTGAACTTCGGCACGACGGAGTTCGCCACGGCATGCACCAGCTTCGCCCCGTCCTTCGCGATCCCCGCGCGCTCGTACTTGCTCCCCACGATGAACCCGGTGATGTTCTGCAGAAAGATCAGCGGGATGCCGCGCAGGTTGCACAGCTCGATGAAGTGGGTGGCTTTGAGTGCGGACTCCGAAAACAGCACGCCATTGTTGGCGACGATACCGACGAGAAATCCATGGAGCCGCGCGAAACCGGTGACCAGCGTTGTTCCGTAGCGCTCCTTGAATTCGTCGAAACGTGAGCCGTCCACGAGGCGCGCGATGATGTCGTGCACGTCGTACGGCTTGCGCGGATCGGCGCTGACGATCCCGTCGATCTCCGCCGCGTCGTAGAGCGGATCTTCGGGCGGGGTCATGTCCGCCGGCAGAGTCTTCGCCGTGTTGAGCGTGGACACCACCGTCCGGCAGATGTCCAGCGCCTGGTCATCGTCTTCCGCAAAGTAGTCGGCGACACCGGACAGCCGGGTGTGGACGTCGGCGCCACCCAGCTCTTCCGCGGTCACCTCTTCGCCGGTCGCGGCTTTGACGAGCGGCGGCCCGCCCAGGAAAATGGTCCCAGTGCCCTTGACGATGATCGTTTCATCCGACATCGCGGGCACATAGGCGCCGCCGGCCGTGCAGGAGCCCATCACCGACGCGATCTGCGGAATCCGCTCCGCCGACATGCGCGCCTGGTTGAAGAAGATGCGGCCGAAGTGTTCGCGATCCGGGAAGACCTCGGCCTGCAGCGGCAGGTACGCCCCGCCGGAGTCGACGAGATAGATGCACGGCAGGCGGTTCTGCAGCGCGATCTCCTGCGCACGCAGGTGTTTCTTCACGGTCATCGGGAAGTACGTGCCGCCCTTCACCGTGGCGTCGTTGGCGATGATCATCACTTCGCGCCCAGAGACCCGGCCGATGCCGGTGACGATGCCGGCGGCGGGCGCGTCGCCGTCGTACATGTCGCACGCGGCGAGCGGCGAGAGCTCCAGGAACGGCGAACCCGGATCGAGCAGCCGCTCAATCCGTTCGCGGACTGGCAGCTTGCCTTGCTCGCGATGACGCGCGACGTACTTCGCGCCGCCGCCCTCACGGGCGCCGGCCAGGCGATCGCGCAACTCGATGACGAGCTGCTGCATGCGTTCGCGATTGGCGGTGAAGGTCGGGTCGGTGGTGTCGAGCGTGGTGTGCAGGGTGTCCACTAGATGTCTACCATCCGCAGCAATCGGTCTTGAAGCCGCACGCGGGGCAGCGCCAGACCGCGTGCATGCGGTACACCTCGCCGCCGCAGCGTTCACACAGCACTTTGGCTTCGCTGCTCGGCGGTGTGGACAACGCAGACTTCAACGGCGTAATCGGACGCGCCGGTTTGCCCGCGCGATCGTCGACGGCCGGTTCGGACGCGGAGGTGGGGCGAGGAGTGTCCGGGTCCGGCATGCGGGAAATTATGTCACGGCAGCGATAGCTCAGATCAGACGTCGCAGACGGTCTGAGATGTCTTTATTTGAGACATGCGCCTATTAATGTATTAATTCGATACTTGTTTGTGCTACAGATCTAGCCCATGGGTATCAAACGTAAGAAGCGGGTGCTCGCGATCGACGACGAGCCGGCGATGACCGAGTGGCTGAAAATGCTGCTGGAGCACGCCGGGTACGACGTGAAGACCGCTTCGATGGGCATGCGCGGAGAAGAGCTCTTCAAGGCCTGGCGCCCGGACGCCGTCGTCACGGATCTGATGCTGCCTGACGTGGACGGCATCGCGCTGGTCCGCAAGTTCAGACAGCTCGATCCCGAAGCAGAAGTGATCGTCATCACCGGGCAGGGCAATATCCCGCGGTCGGTCGAGGCCGTGAAGGCGGGCGCGTTTGATTTTCTCGAGAAGCCGATTGACGCTGAACGTCTGCTCGACAAGCTCGAGAAATCCCTCAAGCAGAAAACCCTGCTCGACGAGAACGAGCAGCTGAAGGCCAAGCTGCAGGATCGCTACAAGTTCCAGAACGTCATCGGCAAGAGCAAGAAGATGCACGAGCTCTTCGATCTCGTGGAGAGCGTGGCGGCCAGCGACGCAAACATCCTGATCCAGGGCGAAAACGGTACCGGCAAGGAACTGATCGCCAATGCGCTCCACTACAACAGCAAGCGCAACAAAGGGCCGTTCATCAAGATCAACTGCGCCGCGATCCCGAAGGACCTGATCGAGTCCGAGCTCTTCGGCTACAAGAAGGGCGCGTTTACCGGAGCGACGACGGACAAGGAAGGCCTGTTCGAGATGGCCGAGGGCGGATCGCTGCTGCTTGACGAAATCGGCGAGATGCCGACGTACCTCCAGACCAAGCTGCTGCGAGTCCTGCAGGAGCGCGAATACCGTCCGATCGGCAGCGACCGCATCGTCCATGTGGATTTCCGGCTGATCTGTGCGACGAACATCGATATCGACTCGGCGCTGCGCGACGGCCGCCTGCGTGAGGATCTCTACTTCCGCATCAACACCATCACGCTGCGCGTGCCGCCGCTGCGCGAGCGCACCGAAGACATTCCGCTGTTGTGCGACTACTTCCTCGACAAGTTCCGCCAACGGTATCAGAAGACCGTGAAGAACCTGGCGCCGTCGGTGTATCACCTGCTGATTCGGAATCGCTGGCCGGGAAACGTCCGCGAACTGGAGAACGCGATCGAGCGTGCGGTGCTCGTGGGGAAGGGCAGCGAGATCGTGTCGACCGATCTGCCGGAATCGATTCGCGAAGAGACGGCGGCGGTGACGGA
Organism: Acidobacteriota bacterium; assembly: GCA_043759095.1. Lineage (GTDB taxonomy): Bacteria > Acidobacteriota > Vicinamibacteria > Vicinamibacterales > CAVVIG01 > CAVQFC01. Next base: position 16,716 of record JAYVMG010000520.1, read on the forward strand.
TTTCGTGATTCCGCCGCATCGCACGCTTGCCGAGATCGAGAAGATGGCAATCCTGCAGACGCTGCAGCGGACCAACTGGAACAAGCAGGAAGCCGCGCAGATTCTGGGCCTCTACCGGCCGACGCTCTACAGCAAGATGAAGAAGCACGACATCCGGGACGCGGGCAAGTCCGCCAGAAGCTCAGCCGCGACGCCCCCCGCGCCAGCGTCGGCCTAACTCGACGTGCGCCGCTGCCGCGCCCGCCTCGCGTTTGGCGCGCGCGCTTGCGTCGACGTTTCCTCCCTCCGTACGAACCCCGCGAAATCGCCCGTTACCTCTACCAGTTCGGTTATCGCTTCGCGCCGCTGATCCCTGACGGCCGGGATGGCGTCGCTCTTGCAGTCTTTGAAGCGAAGGAGGCGGCGACGAAGAAATGACACCTGAGTTACACACCACGAATCTGTTGCTCGGCATCATGGCCGGCGTCAGCGTGTTCGAAGCACTCGTGATCATCGGCATCGGCATCGCAGGGTACACCGCATATGTTCGGGCGATGGCGCGCGTCGACGGTGCGATGTCTGTGGTCGATCAAGGGTTGGTCATGGCCCAGGGCTTCGAGGCTCGCCACGCCGTCACACTGCAGCGGATCAACGCCATCCTCGACGATGTGAAGGGCGTAACCGCCACGGTGAAAGAGGAGACGGAGCGAGTGGATCAGGCGATTCACTCGACCCTTCACCGGATCGACGACA
>JAYVMG010000521.1:0-2611 GCA_043759095.1 Acidobacteriota bacterium
TTACGTGGGACTCCTGCGAGGGGACTCCCTGTCTGCATCTCGCGTATGCCGGCAGCGTCTCGGCGATTTCCGACGATGTCTATCGGTACACCGACGAGGCGCAACACCCCGGTGTCGTCGCGGCGTTTCGCCAGGGCCTGGCGGCGATCACGGCGATGCCCTGTGACATCCTGCTGACGCCGCACCCCGAAGCGAGCAAACTGTGGCTGCGGATGGGCGCGCAGGCCACCGTGCCACTCATCAACACCGGGGCGTGCCGCGAGTTCGCCGCGCAAGCCGGGGAGCAGCTCGACGCGCGCATCGCCAAGGAACGCGTCAGCTCTCCGCGGTGAACTGACGGCCGCGGGTCTCAGGACCGAGCCACATCAGGACGATGACCAGCGTGGCTGATCCGGCGATGCACACGGCCATCGCGGTCGGCAGCGGCAGCCCGCGATCCTGCAGCATGCCCACCAGTGTCGGCGTGAACGATCCGAGCCCCGCGCCGACGTGATATGCGAAGCCAGCGCCGACCGCGCGCGCGGCGGTTGGAAAGCGCTCGGTCAGGTAACCCGGCACGACGCCGAAATTCCCGGCGCCGAAGAATCCCATCCCGAGTGCGCCGAGCCACAGCATCGTGGGGTTCTGCGTGAAGACGTAGAGCGGGATGGCGAGGATGCCGATCACGGTCGAGATCGTGGCGGCGCCCCGCCGGCCGAGCACGCCTTCCGACAGCCGACCGAACGCCATCGCGCCGGTGATCCCGCCGATGTTCAACGCCGCGAGAAACGGCAGCGTCGGATGATGCATCTGCGTGAGCAGTGTCGGGTACCAGTAGGTGATCGAGTGGTACATGAAGAGGAAGGCGCCCATCAGCAACGACGTGTGCACCGTCGTCCAGATCAGATCCGGCTTGAAAAGCCGCATCAGCGACAGCGAATCACGGTGACTGTCGCGCTTCAGGTTCTGCTGCCGATCGAGCCAGATCGGACTCTCCTTGACGCCCTTCATGATGAAGAACACCAGGAACGACGGGAGGATGCCGATCCACATCATGACGCGCCAGCCCATGTCCGTGCCGTGATTGACCAGCGGATAGACGAACTCGAACACGAGCGACGAGAGCAGGAACCCCATCGAGTAGCCGCCCTGCATCAGGCCGGACGCCGTGCCGCGCAGGTGCGCCGGCCAGTGCTCGAGCGTCAGCGGCATGCCGGCCGCCCAGACGCCCCCCATCCCGATCCCGAAGAGCGCGCGGATCGCGAACAACATCGCGTACGACGAGGAGAAGCCGCCGAGGAACGAGAAGACGGAGTACCACAGAATCGAGAACATGAGCGGGCCCTTGCGGCCCCATCGATCCGCGGCCGTGCCGGCGCCGATGCCGCCGGCCACGCGGAAGATCAGCGTGATCGTCCCGAGCGCGCCCGCAAGCGCCTTGTCCACAGTGAAGCTGCGCTGGATGTCGACGAGGAGAAACGTGAGGATGGTGAAGTCGAATCCGTCGAGGACCCATCCGAGGTAGCAGCCCAGAAACGCTTTCCACTGTGTCGGGGTCACCTCGCGATACCAGGCCATGGCCGCGATGATACCTTCAGATGCGGATGAAAATGCGGCGACGGTGCATCTCGCCAAGAATGGCGCCCCACAGCACGACGTACGCGATCGCGTAGCCGAGCGACGCCGTCTCCGCCCCGCAGCACGGCCGCAGCCATCCCGCGAACGTCGTGCGGTAGATCAGACCCTTCAGCGATCCGCCGCCCGCCACGGTCACGCGCATCAGGATGCTGTTGCACCCGACCGACAGGAAATACGCCGCCAGCGGATTCCGTCCGAAGACCAGCAGCGGCCGCGACCACGCGCGGCAGCCTTGCACGTCGACTAGCCAGTGACAGACGGCGAGCGCTTGCGCAGCAAGTCCCGCGCTGAACAGCGCGAACGAACTCGTCCACAGATTCTTGTTGATCGGAAACGCGCGGCCCCACACCAGGCCCAGCGTCATGGCCGCGAGCCCGGCGGCGAACAACCACGCGCTGTGATGGGGCTGCCGCCGCTCCTTCAGCCAGTCGCCGGCGAAGACGCCGCACATCGCGGTGGCGATCGCCGGTAGCGTACTGAGCAGCCCTTCCGGATCGGAAAGCTTGTTCAGCAGGTGACGGCCGAGCAGCGCGCGGTCGATGAACGAGGCGAGGTTGCCGTCCGGCGTCAGCACGCCGGCGCCCGCGCCCGGCACCGGGATGAGCGTCAGCGCCGCCCAGTACGCGGCGAGCGCCGCGACGGTCGTGGCAATTTGCACACGCAGGGATCCATGTTCAGTGAGCCAGGCGACCGCGAGGAAGACGATCGCGATCCGCTGGAGTACGCCGAGGATGCGAAACGTGTCCCAACGCATGGGCAGCACGGTCTCGATCGCATTCAGGAGCAGGCCGAGCGCGAACAGGATCAGCGCGCGGCGCAGGATGTGGGCGCCGACATTGCGCGCTGTGCCGCGGCGGCGCGCCAGCGCGAACGGCACAGCGGCGCCCATGGCAAATAGCAGAAACGGAAATACGAGATCGGTGAAGGTCCAGCCGTTCCAGAGCGCGTGATCGAGCTGGACGTAGACGGCCGTCCAGGTGCCGGGCGTGCTGAC
>JAYVMG010000522.1:0-2605 GCA_043759095.1 Acidobacteriota bacterium
GATGGCCGAAGGACTGGCGGAGGCCGGCGCCTCGCTCATGCTATGCGCGCGGCGCGAGGAGTGGCTCACACCGACCGTTGCCAAAATGCGCAAGCAGGGCTTCACGGTCGAAGGCGCGCTCTGCGATGTCTCGAAAGCTGTGGACGTCCAGTCGGTCGTGGACAAGACGATTGGCGCGTATGGACGGGTGGACATCCTGATCAACAATGCCGGCGTCACATGGGCGGCGGAGCCCGAGGACATGACGCTCGCGCAGTGGCAGAAGGTGGTCGACATCAACCTGACCGGCGCGTTCCTCTTCGCGCAGGCTGCCGGGCGCGACATGCTGACCCGTCACTGGGGCCGCATCATCAACATCGCGTCGATTGCCGGCATGCACGCGTCCGTGCACGGACCGCACTACGCACCGTACGCCGCGACGAAAGCCGGGCTGATCGGACTGACCAAGGAGCTGGCGGTGTCGTGGGCGCGCAAGGGCATCCGCGTGAACGCGATCGCCCCAGGGTTTTTTCACTCGCGTCTCGCGGACGGCGCCATCGCGATGAACGAAGCGGCGATCAAAGCGTCGAGTCCGATTCCACGCGTCGGTGAGGCCGGCGAGCTCAAGGGCGTCGCGGTGTTCCTGGCCGCCGACGCATCCAACTACATCACCGGCCAGACGATCATCGTCGACGGCGGACGCACCATCGCGTGACGCCGGCATCCCCCTACGCCGCGCGCCCCTGGCTACGCCACTACGATTACTGGGTCCAGCCGACGCTGTCGTATCCGGGCCGGTCGCTCAGCGACATTCTGAGCATCTCCGCCGTCGAGCGGCCGGATCAGGCGGCCACGCAGTTTCTGGGAGCGCAACTCACGTATCTCCAGCTGAAAAAGCACGCCGACGAACTTGCCGCCTCGCTGGCGCGGCTCGGTATCGTCAAGGGCGATCGGGTCGGCATCATGTTGCCCAACTGCCCGCAGTACATCTTCTCGGCGTTCGCCATCCTCCGGCTCGGCGGCATCATCGTCAACATCAACCCGAGCTACACCGCGCGCGAAGTGCTGATGGTCGCCTCCGACTCGGGCGTGCGCATCGTGATCACGCTTGATGCGCTCGCGCCGCTCGTGCAGGCGGTTCGGGCGCAGACCACGATCGAGCACGTGATCGTGACGTCGCTCGCGGAGTACTCGGCCGCGACGGCTGACCCGCCACACGTCGACGGAACGCACGCGCTGGCGGACCTGCTGGTGGCGGTGACACCGGCGGACCTGCCTCGCGTGGCGATCGATCCGCAGGACGTCGCGGTGCTGCAGTACACCGGCGGCACGACCGGGACGCCGAAAGGGGCGATGCTGACCCACGGGAACATCTGGGCCAACGTCGTGCAAACCGAAAGCTGGACGAACCCGGCGTACATCCTCGGCGGCGGCGAGCGGTATCTCGTCGTGATTCCGTACTTCCACATCTATGCGTTCTCCGTCTGCATGATGGTCGGGCTGCGGATCGGCGCGCTGCAGATCATTCACCCCAAGTACGAACCGGAAGCGGTGTTGACATCGATTCGCGATTTCCGACCAACCTACTTTCCGGCCGTGCCGACGGTGTTCGTCTCGCTGCTGAATCACCCAAAGGTCGGCGAGTACGGACTCGAACACGTCCGGCTGTTCAACAGCGGCGGCGCGCCGTGCCCGGTCGAAGTGATGGAAGAGTTCGAGCGGCGCATCGGGCGCCCGCTGAACGAAGGCTACGGTCTGTCGGAGACGTCTCCGGTGACCCACTCGACGCCCCAGCTCGCGTTGCGCAAGATGGGAACGGTTGGCCTGCCGTTTCCCGACACCGACATGAAGATCGTGGACGTCGAAACCGGCCTGCAGGAACTGCCGATCGGCGAGGTGGGCGAACTGTGCATCGCGGGCCCGCAGGTGATGAAAGGCTACTGGAACAAGCCGGAGGAGAGCGCCGCGTGCCTGCGCAAGGACGAGACCGGCCGAATCTGGTTTTACACCGGCGACATCGCGTCGGTCGACGAGGATGGCTACCTGTCGATCGTCCAGCGCAAGAAGGACATGATCATCGTGGATGGATACAATGTGTATCCGTCAGACGTCGAGTCGGTGCTGTACATGCACCCGGCTGTCAGGCTCGCGGCCGTGATCGGCATTCCCGACGCGTATCACGGTGAAATCGTCAAGGCGTGCATCGCGCTCAAGCCGGGATCCGCCATCACGGCTGACGCGATCATCGCGTACTGCCGCGAAGGGCTCACCGAGTACAAGGTGCCGAGGGTCGTGGAGATTCGGGAGACATTGCCAATGAGCGCCGTGGGAAAGATTCTGTATCGCGTGCTGCGCGATGAGCACGCCACCGCGGGAAAGGCATGAGCCACGTCGAAGCGCGCCGCCTGATGAGCGGCCTTGATTTTTTCAAGAAGATGCTTGCCGGCGAGATGCCGCCACCGCCGATGATCGAACTGCTCGGCATCCGCCTGGCGGAAGTTGAAGAAGGACGCGTCGTCTTCACGGCGACGTGCGAGGAGCGCTTCTACAACGGCACCGGCGTCGCCCACGGCGGTTTCGCGGCCACACTGCTCGACACGGCGCTTGGGTGCGCAATCAACTCGGC
>JAYVMG010000523.1:0-6917 GCA_043759095.1 Acidobacteriota bacterium
GCGCTGGATCCGCTGGTACACCATGCGGCGCAGGTCGTGCGCGACCCATTGCGCCACGCTGGTCGTCAGGAACTTCTCGCTGTAGGAGCTGATGGCGCCAACCACGGCGATCAGCAGCACACCGCCCAGCGCGAAGTTCAGCGTCGCAAACGCGTTGTGCGGCAGCAGCGTCACGATCGCCTCGAGCCGCGCCGGCAGCTTCTTGTCCTGCAGGACGTTGTCGACCACGACCTTGATCGGCCACGGTTCGAGCACGTCGGCCAGCGTTTCGCCTACCACCGCCAGGAACGCCAGCGTCAGCGCTTTCCAGTGCGCGCGCGCCAGGTGACTGACGAGCGGCATGCCCGCAAGTGTCAGGAGTGGGCGGGGAGACGCCTTGGCCTTCTTCGTCGCCTTCTTCCGTTTCACGCCAGAAACCACTCGAAGCCTTCGCGCACGACGGCGGGCGTGACGCCGTGGCGCCCTTCGTACTCCCGGTACGTCACGTCGTAGCCCAATCCCTTCAAGCGCGGCACGAACTTCCGGCTGGTCACATCGATCGGCATGATCGGATCGCTCAGCCCGTGCGAGATGAAGATCTTCGGCTTGCCGTGCACTTCCGCCGGCTGCATCACGCCCGGTGAGAAGGCCATGATCTTCCCGAACGTATCGCCCGTGCCCAGCCCCAGCGACAACGCATAGGACGCACCGTCGGAGTGCCCGGCTATCGCCATCCGCGTGCGATCGATGTTGCAGCGCGCGTACGTATCGCGCAGCGCGATGCCGATGAACTCCACGTCCTCGCCGTAGCCGTGGACCAGAAAATCCCAGGTGGCCTCGTCGCGCGAATCCGGCGCGAGCACGATGATGCCGAGCTTGTCGGCGACCTCGAACGTGTAGCTGACGCCCAGCCCCGTGCCGCCGGCGCCGTGAAACATCAACACCATCGGCATGGGCACGTCGGGCTTGTAACCCTTCGGTACGAAGAGCACACCGTCGCGATCGGAGCCGAGCTTCAGCGGCTGCTGGCCGATTCGCACCGCGTCGGCCGACCACACTGTTGCACTGTATCCGAGGGCCGCGGCGGCTCCGCTCGCGGCCAGAAACGTCCGTCGCGTCATCATCGTCATGTTCCGCAAATGTTAGCGCATACTACGCACCATGAATCGCATCTTCGTCACCGGACTGGCTGTCGCATCCATGCTTCTCGCCGTGTCGCCTCTGGCACAGCAGCCGGCCGCGCCGGCGCTGGCCGCCGGATATGCGGACGTCGACACGCTGTTCAACGACTTCATGACGGCGCGTCACGTGCCGGGTGCGGCGTGGGGTGTGATCGTTGACGGTCAGTTGACACATGTGGGCGTTGCCGGCGTCCGCGACGTCGCGGCGAAGGCGAGCGTGGATGCGGACAGCGTGTTCCGGATCGCGTCGATGACCAAGAGCTTTACCGCGATCTCGATCCTCAAACTTCGCGACGAAGGGAAGCTGTCGCTCGACGATCCGGCGGAGAGATACGTGCCGGAAATGATGGGGATGAAATATCCCTCGAGCGATGCGCCGAAGATCACGATTCGCCATTTGCTCTCGCACGCCGAAGGGTTTCCGGAAGACAACCCGTGGGGCGACCAGCAGCTCGCGGACACGGAGGAGCAGCTGTCGCAGATGCTCCGCGGCGGCATTCCGTTCTCGAATGCGCCGGGTCTGAATTACGAATACTCCAACCTCGGCTTCGCCATCCTCGGCCGCATCGTCACCAACGTGTCGAAGACGCGGTATCAGGATTACGTGGCCGCGAACATTCTGCGTCCGCTCGGGATGACGTCGACGACGCTGGAGCCGGCGGAGGTGGCGGCCAATCGCCTCGTGCATGGATACCGGTGGGAAGACGAGCACTGGAAGAACGAGCCGCTGCTCTCGAACGGCTCGTTCGGATCGATGGGCGGGATGCTGACCTCGGTCCGCGATCTCAGCAGGTACGTCGGCGTGTTCCTGTCCGCATGGCCGTCGCACGATGGTCCCGAGACCGCGCCGATCAAGCGGTCGTCGCTGCGCGAGATGCAGCATCTATGGTCGCCGGCGCCGTCGGCGGTGACCCGCGATCGCGCGACAGGAGCGGTTCAACTCACCTCGGGCGGTTATGGCTACGGCCTGCGCGTGGCGCAGAACTGCACGTTCAAGACGATCGTCTCGCACACCGGCGGTCTGCCTGGTTTCGGATCGGTGATGACCTGGCTCCCGGACTACGGCGTCGGCATCGTCGCGTTCGGCAACCTGACGTATACCGGGTGGGGCGGCGTGGCGACCAACGCGCTGGAGGCGCTGGTGAAGAAGGCGGACCTGCATCCGCGGATGCCGGTGCCGTCACCCGCGCTGACGGACGCCCGCGACAAGGTGTCGAAGCTCGTCGCCGCGTGGGACGATCGGCTCGCCGACAGTATCGCGGCAGAGAATTTGTTCCTCGACACGTCGAAGGATCGCCGTCGTGCGGAGATCGAACGGCTGCGCTTGACGGTCGGTGCGTGTACGCCAGGCAGCGGGTTCGACAACGTCGAGAACGCGTTGCGAGGATCGTGGACGATCAACTGCGAGCGAGGGAAGCTGGAGGTGGCGATCACGCTGGCGCCGACGATGCCGCCGAAGGTGCAGTTTCTGAGCGTCCGGCCCGCTCCTGCGACGCCGTCGCGTGCCGAAACCTGCCCGTAGGTGTGGCGCAAGACTTCAGTCTTGCGATGTCGTTTGGGATGTGGCGCGAGACTTCGGTCTTGCGATGTCGTTCGGGATGTGGCGCAAGACTTCAGTCTTGCGATCGGGGCGATGTCGCGGCGATGGTGTCGTCGCCGGCCTCCGCTTCGCGCGCTCAGAAGTCGGCCGCCGCCGAGACCATCGTCGAACGTGGCGAGTCCAAGGCAAATCACTTCCTCGATCTCTGCAAGGTATGTTATTGCTCTGCGGTCTCTGCGTTGATCGTCGTTCGTACTTTTAAGTTCTCACTTCTGACTTCTTACTTTCTATTTTCGTGTGTATCTCTTGACAGCCTTCGGTCCGACTTCCGCCCCGTAGATATTCCCCGCCGCGTCCACTGCGACGCCTTCAGCCGCGCTCGTGCCTGTCGGCTTCGCTTCCGGATCCGGGATGAAGTAGAGGACCTTGCCGTCCTTCACGCTGCCGATGCGCATGCCGCGCTTCCAGCCGCCAGGATGTGACGTTTCGCTCGACTCGGAATCGACGCCGTACAACATGTCGTTTCTGTCGATGGTGATCCCGCTCAGCCGGCTGAACTGCTTCCACTCCTCGATAAACTTGTAGTTCGGGTTGAAGATCTGAAGCCGGACATTGCCGCGGTCCGCGACGAACAGACGGCCGCGCGAATCGAACGCGAGTGCGTGCGGTGTGCGGAACTCGCCAGGACCGGTGCCGAGCTTACCGAACGACGCGATGAACGTGCCGTCCTTCGTGAAGCGCGAGATGCGCGCGACGGTGTTCGGCGGCGCGTTCGCGTTCTGGCCTGCATGACCTTCGGCGACGAGGATGTCGCCGTTCGGCGCAACGATCACCGCGTTGGGCTCGGTGAGCGCCTCAGGCGGATTCCCTGCGACGCCGGCCTTGCCGAGCGTCAGCAGCACCTTACCGTCTGGGCTGAACTTGATGACCTGATGCCCGACCAGCCTGGCCGGCAAAGGAGCTGAGGGCGTGCCAGTCGCCGCGCCGCGCGCGGGCTTTGGCCGGTTGTCGTTCGCATCGGTGACCCAGATGTTCCCGTCGCGATCCACGTAGATGCCGTGCGCGAAGGCGATCATCCCGGCGCCGAAACTTTTCACGAGCTTCCCCGACGCGTCGAATTTCAGCACGGAATCCAGCGGCGACATGGCACCCGTCGCCGCGTCCGCGCAGCTGTTCGCACCGCAGCGTTCGGCGACCCACACGGAGCGTCCGTCTTTGTCGATAGCAACCGCGCTGGTCGATCCCCAGACACGGCCGTCAGGTAGCTTGAGGTAGTTCTCGATCGTTTTGTAGGGATTTGGCAGATCGTTTGTCGGCGCGATCAGAGCCTGCGCGGTTGCACGCCACCCGGACATCGCGAGAACGGCGAAGAGCAGCAAACGCACAGGCTTCATGGTGACTCCATCCGCAGGCCTACAAGGCCCGCGCTACTTTTTACTTCTTCGTATATTTCTTCACAGCCTTGGGTCCGACCTCGGCGCCGTAGATGTTCCCGGCCTTGTCGACCGCGACCCCTTCAGCGGCGCTCGTGCCGTTGTAGGGCGTGGCATCCGATCGGCTGCGCGTATCAGGGTCGGGGATAAAGCCCAGGATCTTGCCGTCCTTGATGTTGCCCCAGCGGAGACCGCGCTTCCAGCCGTTGTGGTTCTGCGAGACGGATTCCGATTCGGAGTCGGCGACATAGAGAATGTCGTTCTTGATGAAGATGCCGCTCGGGCGGCTGAACTGCTTGAACTCCTCGATGAACGTGCCGCTCTGATCGAACACCTGCACGCGGTTGTTGTTGCGGTCGCCGACGAAGAGCCGTCCTTTCGAATCGAACGCGAGCGCGTGCGGCTGATCGAACTCACCAGGGCCGGCGCCCAGCTTGCCCCATTCCTTGATGAACTTGCCGGTCTGGTCGAACTTGATCACGCGGTTGTTCCCACCGCCGTGCCCCTCGGACACGAAGATGTCGCCGTTGGGCGCCGTGATGACGTCGTTGGGCTGATAGAAATAATCAGGTGACGCCGCGCCGCCGGACTTGCCGAGCGTCAGCAGGACCTTGCCGTCCGGGCTGAACTTGAACACCTGGTTGCCGTGGGTCCCGCCCGGCCGCGGACCGACCGGACCTGCGGGCGCCGCGGGCGCTGCCGCGCGACCCGCTTCCGCGCCGCGACCTGCACCCGCCGCTCCGCGCGCCGGCGCCGGTGCATCGTCCTGACCGTCGGTCACCCAGACGTTGCCGTCTTTGTCGACGTGGATGCCGTGCGGGAAAATCAGCAGCCCCGCGCCGAAACTCTTCACGAGTTTGCCGGAGGCGTCGAACTTGAGCACGGTCGGCAGGTCCGACATCTTGCCGGTGGCGCGGTCGAGACAGCTGTTGGCGCCGCAGCGCTCGGCGACCCAGATCGACTTGCCGTCCTTGTCGATGTCGACGGCGCTGGTCGATCCCCACGTCCGCCCCTCGGGCAGCTTGAAGTGGTCCTTGATCGTCGTGTACGGGTTCGGCGCGCTGTTGGTCGGCTGGCCAGCGTCCTGCGCGACTGCGAGAACCGGCGCCACCAATAAAAATGTGACTAACGTGTGACGGACATAACGCATGAAGGCTCCCTCCTGGGGGCGTCGGGCATTATACAAATATGTCGGGCCCTCACGGTAAGATACGCGCCATGAAGACACTGGCTCTCGCGGCGGTGGTCCTGGCCCTGGCGCAGCTGTCCTTCGGCGACGACAGCGCCAGGTTGCTGACGATTGATCATTACGTGCGCGTCAAATCGACCGTCCCCGCCATTGCCGGCCAGGATGCGCCGATTTACGTGCGCGAACGCGTGCAGGCGGGCAGCGCCCTGCGCAGCGCGTCCAACAACGACCGCGTCGCGCTATTCGTCCACGGCGCAGGCACGCCGGCCGAGGTCGCGTTCGACGTCCCCGAGCGGGACTACAGCTGGATGGCGTATCTCGCCAACGCCGGCTTCGACGTGTTCGCCATGGACACCACCGGCTATGGCCGATCGAACCGGCCGGCGATCATGAACGACCCGTGTAACCTCGCCAAGGATCGCCAGGGTGCGTTCGTCCCGAGCCTCATTCCGGCGCCGTGCCCGCCGAGCTATCCGCATGCCTTGACCACCATCGCGTCGGACTGGAACGACATCGACGGCGTGGTGAATTACATCCGCGCGCTGCGGCACGTGGACAAAATCAGCCTGCTTGCGTGGTCGCTCGGCGGCCCGCGCGCCGGCGGCTACACCGCGCAGCATCCGGAAAAAGTGCAGAAGCTCGTGCTGCTCGCGCCCGCGTACGGACGCAACGCCTCGTCTACGCCGCCCGCGAAGATGCCGCCAGACGGCATCGCGTTCAACACGCAATCGCGCGAGGAGTTCTACGCGAACTGGGATCGCCAGGTGGGTTGCCCGGCGCAATACGATCCGGCGGTGGGTGACGCGGTGTGGTCGGCGATGCTCGCCTCCGATCCGGTCGGCGCGACGTGGGGTCCCGGTGTGCGCCGCGCGCCGCAGACCGCGACCTGGGGCTGGAACGCCGCGGCGGTGGGGAAGACGCAGACGCCGACGCTGATGATTGCGGGGCAGCACGACAAGCAGGTGCCGCCCGAGCGCGTCCGCGATCTCTATGCCGATCTCGCGGCGCCGCAGAAGCTCTTCGTCGATCTCGCCTGCTCGTCGCATAACGCGATGTGGGAGAAGAACCGGCTGCTGATGTTCAAGGCGTCGCTCGACTGGCTGACGACCGGATCGGTCAACGGGATGAAGGAAGGCACGCTCCGCCTGGGGTACTGACGATGTTCGCTCGGCTAAAGCCTTCGCGCTACGGAGTCGCTCGGCTGAAGCCTTCGCGCTACGCCCGTCACCCGATCGCGCGCGCCGCCCTCGGCGTGGCGATCGTCGCGCTCGTGGGCGTCAGCGCGTTTGCCCAGCGTCGCGGCGGCCGTGGCTTCGGTGGTGGCGGCTTCGGCGGCTCGAGGGTCCGCGACTTCAAGCCATCTCCCAACACGCCCTACGACGGCCGCTTCAACTTCGTGCGGGTGGTGTACGAATGCGACGCCAGCGGCTACTGGTGGCGCGGCATCCCGTCCTGGGCCCACGGCTACCCGATGGCCGAGCAGCACCTCGTCAAGATCATGAACGAGGTCAGTTTCTTCGGCGCGCAGGAGACGATCAACACGGTCACGCTCGACGATCCCGAACTGTTCAAGTATCCGGTCGCGTACATCATCG
>JAYVMG010000524.1:0-6914 GCA_043759095.1 Acidobacteriota bacterium
TTAGAGCGGTTTTCACAACTATACAGCGAGACGGTAGCCGGAGTGTCGGATGTAGTTTCGGCACTCGGGCGGCGTGAAGAGCGGGAGCGCAACACCGACGAGCGCCACCACCTGGTCGAAGGTCCGTGGGCGTGCGGCCCGGAGCAACGCTTTCAGTTTGGCGAAGGCCTGTTCAATCGGATTGAAGTCGGGGCTGTAGGGCGGCAGGAAGCGGAGGTGCGCGCCGGCGGCTTCGATGGCGGCGCGGACCTCCGGTTGTTTATGGACCGCGAGGTTATCGAGCACCACCACGTCGCCGGGGCGCAGCGTGGGCACGAGGACCTGCTCGACATAGGCGTGGAAGGTCGGCGTGTCGATCGGGCCGTCGAAGACCGCGGGCGCGCCCAGCCCCTCGAGCCGCAACGCGGCGATCACGGTGTGCGTTTCCCAATGGCCGCAGGGCGTGTGATCGTGCAGACGGACGCCCCGCGGACTGCGGCCATACCGTCGCAGTAGGTCCGTCGTCACACCACATTCATCGAGAAACACGTACTGGCGCACGTCGCGCAACGGCTGCCACGTTTGCCACTGTCGCCGGGCCGCCGCGACATCCGCGCGTCGTTGCTCGTCGGCGTGTACCGTTTTTTTTAATGGTGAAGTCCAGCGCGTTCAGCTCGCGCCAAATCGTGGCCAAAGCCGCGGACGTGCGCAGCGCCTCGCGCAATTCCGCCAATGTCGCGTCGGGCTGCGCCGTGACCAACGCCCTGAGCTGATCGATCTGGCCTGCCAACACTCGTCGACGGAACTTCGTCTGCTTGCGAGGCGCGATCGCGCCGGTCTCGCGTCGCCGCTGTTTGAGGGCATCGACCCACGCGCGACTGACGTGATACCGCGCCGCCAGGTCCTTCGAGGACAGGCCTGCCTCCGCATCCTCAATCACGCGCTCGCGTAAGTCCATCGAGTACGCCGCAGCCATGCGCACCTCCTGGACGGAGACGTACCATGGCCGCGTACTGAGTACAAGTCAAAAACGCTCTAGTGAAGCGCCCGGTCGCGTACTCTTCGAATGCTCGCCGCACAAGCGGCGCCCGCTCAGGATCGGGCATCAGGCTCTTGCCCATCGCGCGCGGCGCGTTCAAGTAGCCGATCGGCGCCAGGAACACCCAGCGGCCGAGCTCCAGTGCCGCCTTCATACCGGCGGGGGTCCGGTCTGAGCGACAGTCGTTGTCGAACTGCGCAAATGCGGCAAGCACGCCCTCCATTAGCTTGCCCGTGGACGTGTCGTCGATCGGCTCCGTCGCCGACCGCAGCGAAATGCCCAGTGACTGCAGGTGAGAGCGGAGCGCGAAGTGGTCGTACTTGTCCCGCGCGAAGCGCGTCAGGTTGAACACGACCACGAAATGCACGCGGCCTTTATTCAACCGGCAGTACGTGAGCAGGCTCTGAAGCTGGCTGCGATCAGTGGTCTTGGCGCTCTCGCCTTCCTCGTGAAAGCGTTCGAGGATCTCGTAGCCCTGACGACGGCAGTACTCCTCACAGGCGCGGAGCTGGGTAGGCAGACTGAGATTCTCGGTCTGCTCCTTTGTGCTGACACGAACGTAGATCGGCGGATCAACGCGACCTCCTGATCGGTCAGCGATTCCGCTTCCTCGCCGAGCAGTTCCCGGCAGCGCGCGATCGAAATCGGCTCCGGTCTTGGATCCACATGTTCGACGTACTCCATGGGCACCCCTGCGAACTGGCTGCAGACGTTCGTGATGCATTGGAGTGGGCTCGAAGCGCGCCGACCTGAGGCCGGCGCGCCGATGACGATGAGCGTGGATGTGGCGTGCCGCCGACATCGAGGCGCGTGACTTGAAGTCGAACGCGGTGATCGCGTGAGACGCGTGCGATCGATTTACTGGTTGTTGAAGGAGCTGACAGCGTCGCTCTGAGAGCGTTGGCTTCAGCGCTCCGCGTCTGGCGGGACTGCGGAGGGGTGCGCGATGGCACCGACGAGATCTTCACCATACGTCTGCCGGCGCGCCCGGTCAATGCAGAAATGAGGACGAGCTTCGTCGGCCATCACATAAGTGCGACCTTCGAGCGGCGCGGAGACGCCGTCAAGGCCGCAGCCCGCAGGGTCGAGCGAAGCGAGAGCCTTGACGGCGACGAGCACAGCTCGATCCTGATCCTGGTGTTGGCCGACTTCTAGCGAGGATGAACGTCGAGAAGTACGTTGAGAAGTACAACGCGTTTCGCAAGGGATCTGCCGCGCGTTCGCACGTGATAACGCGCGTACATTCCGCGCGCAGATCACAGCGAGAACCCGCGAGCATTCCGGCACGGACATCGGGGCGTGAGCAACCCTCCTGGCCGGGGTCGGGGCCGACACCGTGTCCAAACCGGGGGGTTGCTCACGCCCCCGCTGACAGTGCGGCCTGCGAGCTCCGGGCAATGGACGGCACAAAGCGCCGTCCGCAGAAGCGCTCCTCGCGTTCACCGGAAGTTGCTGGCGTCGCAACGGATCCGACTGCGTGGACGCCTTGATGTCCGGTAACGGCTGCTGCTCGGATCGTGGCCCCGCTGGCCCCGTTCTCTACGCCAACCACCGCATTTTGTCGCGGCCCCCCTCGCGGCGTGAGCCGTTCCGATCCGAAAGGCGGGACCACTGGGAAAAGAGCGTGGAGAAATCCATCAAGTTCCCTTCTCAGATTGGACGGCGAATTCATCGCGGATTCCAGCGGACTGACTGCGCTGGCACGGGTCGCCGACACCTCTCCAGCCGTGGCGTGAGCGACCACGTCCGTGGCCGCAGGCTTGACAGGTCAAGCGGTCATTTCGCGTGGTCGCTCACGCCACGGGATTGGTGTTGGCGACCACTCGGGCACTGGCGTCACCATGCGGCGGCACAGAGCGCCGCCCGAGAACGACGGCCTGCAAGCTGTACGACGACCTGCAGTTGTCCCGCGGGCTCGCCGCCCCGGTCGTATTCGTCAACCAGGACGAATCCTCGACGCCGACCAATCCAGGGGGAACACCTCGCGCGGAGGGGGTGTTCCCCCACCGTGTTCCCCCTGGACACCTTCATTCTGGCGGCTACTATGGTCGTGGTGGTCCCAGTTATGGACGCGGACCAGAGGGGGGCGCATGGCGGTCGTGGAGGTCCATCCTGAGCCGATCGACGGGCCGTGGATCGAAGGGTTCGTGCTCGATCGACACGTGATCTCGAGCCGACCGATTGGCTATCTCGGCGAGCATATGCAGTACGAAACAACCCGCTCCGCACTGGGCGAGCTGGTGTATCAGCTCAAGTACCGAAACGGACCGCTGAACGACATCGTGGACACCGCCGTTGCCTTCGTCAACGAGCGATGGAATGGGGTCATCGACTGCGTCGTTCCGCCGCCGCCATCGTTGCACCGGACGAAGCAGCCCGCGGTGCTGATCGCTGCGGGGATAGCTGGGGCTCTTGGGGTGCCATCCCTTGCCGCTGCAGCGATCAAGACCACGGCGACGCCGCAGATGAAGAACGTCCCGTTGCACGAGCGCGCCCCTCTGCTTTCCGCGGCCATCCAGGCCGGCACCGATGCAGTCCAGGGGAGGCGGGTTCTGCTCATCGATGACCTGTGGGAGACTGGTAGTACGCTGAGACGCGTCGCCGAAGTGCTTGCGCAAATGGGCGCCACCGAGGTCCGGGCGCTCGTCATGACCAGAACGAAATGAGCTATCCATCCATCGTGTTCGTCGCCGGTTCACGACAGATTTCTCGGCTTCCCGCCGAGGTGAGTAGCCGTCTGGACACGATGATCGAGAAGGGCTTTCAGATCCTCGTCGGTGACGCCAACGGCGCCGACAAGGCGGTCCAGCGGTACCTTGCCGACAAGTCGTATCCGAACGTCCTCGTGCACTGCATGAAGGACCACTGCCGGAACAACCTCGGGAACTGGCCAACGCGTCAGGTCGTCGCCCCACGTGGCGCGAAGGGCTTCGACTACTACTCCCTCAAGGACCGCGCGATGGCGGAAGCGGCGGAGTACGGGCTCATGCTCTGGGACGGCAAGAGCAAGGGCACCGTCAACAACGTCGTCAACCTGTCACGCGATCACAAGCCGGTCGTCGTCTACGTCGCTCCTACAAAGCAATTTCGGACGGTCAAAACCTTCGAGGATCTCAGAGATCTTCTGGCGGAAGGCGATTCGGACAGTGTGGATCGAATCGTTAGCGAGCTGCATCTAGACCTTCTGCATCGTGCAGTCGGCTAACCTGCTGACCGGCGAACGGCCGATGACGGAGCGCGGACTTCAGGTGACGTATCGCCGCGGCCAGCTGCTGGCAGCCTACCTCACTCTCGCGCACCCAACAGGGCAGAAGGTTTCGAGAACCCAAGCGAGTGTGGACGGCCTGCTCATTGTCGATTTCGCGAGCAACGGGGCACCGATCGGCATCGAGATCACTGCGCCGCGCAAGGTAAGCTTGGTCGCGCTAAACGAACTCCTGGCCGAACTGGGCGAAGTGGCCCTGTCGGAACAGGACTATGGTCCCGTCTCGGTGCAGTAAGCCATGGATGCCAAGCTGGTTCTGGAGCAGTTTCACGACTACTTAGCACCGAAGCTCGACACGTACGAGCAGGCAATCTACCTGTACGTGCTGCGTCACAGTCGGCTGCAGGGCCTCGACGAGGTCGTCGTTGGTTTCAAATCGGCTCGGCGTCGGATCGCCATGGGGATTGGAGAGAAGGGCAAACCCATGGCTGAAAGAACCTGCTATGACAAGCTCCGGTCTCTGCAAGCCAAAGGCTGCCTTCAGGTTGTTGCCAGCGAGCAGAACGGCACTCGGCTCCGACTACGTCTGCCAAGGGAGATCGAGGGTCTCATTGTCGCCGTGGTGGACGAAATAGCCGTGAGCTTCGAGGAACTCGACTTCTTCTCAATCCCCGAATATCGGCTCGCAATCCTCCAGCGGGACGGCAACCGCTGTGCCTATTGCTTGCGCGCGATCGACGAATCGAATTACGTCATCGAGCACGTCGCATCGCGACCGGTTGGCGACAACAGCTACCGCAACCTGGTTGCCGCATGCCGTGGCTGCAACAACCGCAAAGGCAAGTCTCCGGCCGAGGATTTTATCAGGCTTCTGTATCGTGAGGGACTGTTGTCATCGGCCGATCTGCAAGCACGGCTGGACATGATTCGGCGAGTTCAAAGTGGAGAACTGAAGCCGACACTGCTCCCCGCGAAGGGCGCTACGTCCCGAGCAGCGCCCGATTCTGGATCGATTTCATAGATGTCCGGACAGCATTACGTCTCGAAGTTTCATCTCTCGGCGTTTTGTGACCCCGCCGCGGTCAGCACCTCCGATCCATGGGTCTGGCTCGGCGCCACCGCAGACGAATCAGTCAGACGTCGCTCGCCAAAGAACGTCGGCACTGTCCCAAATCTGTTCGACGGGCCGGGTGGGTTTGCGAATCCAGAGACGAGCCTTGAGACCTTCCTGGCAAATGACGTCGAGGGACCGGCGGCCACAGCCCTCCGACGCCTGTTGCAGAGTGCATCGATTGCGCAGCTCCCTCCAGAGTTGATGCGGTACCTTGCATGGGCGGCCTCACGATCCTTGCCCATGCAGCGAGTCGAGGCGAACTGGGCCACGTGGTTTCGTCCCACGCTGAATGGCCCGATGGCCGAGCCGCCACCACCCGCGTTGGCTACCCTTTCAGCGCGAGACCGCTCGATTCGTTTGATTCAGCCCGTTCTTGGCGAGCACCGAGAGGTTCGAGCTCAAGATGCAGATGAGCTCATCGACAACGGGTGGATTCCTGACATGACTGAACCCTCAAACTTCTTGGAAAGTGTTCACATCCAGGCTTACTACTTTCAGGTGCGTTGGTTTCCTCGCCTGCGCTGGTTTACCCTCCGACCACCTGAAGGGCAGTACTTTGTCATTGGAGACCGACCAGTCGGATGGGGAGTACCGTACTGCCTCGACGCGCCACCCTGCTGCCTGCGTGACGACTCCGCCTTTCTCGTTGCTCCGCTGTCGCGGAGCTTGGCACTCGTCGGTCGCAACGACTCAACACCTTGGCAAGTCACCCCCAGGCAAATCAACACACTGCTTGCAGCGTGGGCACACGATTGGGTGGCAGGTCCTACAGAAGACGCTGTCGCCGAGGCGCTCCGCGGTCGGCGTGCGCTGTTGAGGCAGTCCGTAACGCACTGACGAGGCTGAGCCAGCGCGTAGTGTGGTTCCAACTGGCGCTGGTCTGGTCCACCATTCTTCGCTCACGCTCAGTCTGGCGGACACCGACCGTGCTCAGTCACGCGGCTGCCGCTGCGCGTCAGCCAGCGGGAGCGATCCCGGTCAGCCTCACCTTCGCTTCGCTCGGTCGGACCCGGCACCTTCGCTTCGCTCGGTCGGGAGGGACACACCATCGGATTGCTCGCCCACTCCGTTCGCCTTCTCTACTGCTGCGCCGTGGTCATCGAAACCGTGCGCTTCTCCGCCGTGACTGATGCCGCCACTTCCGCCAGCAGCTTCTGCGCGTCGTAGACGATGCCGTCCTTGATCGTGAACTTCACGCCGCCGACCTTCTCCTGACGGTTGGTCTGCGGGTTCAGCCGCATGTGGCCGGTGCCGTAGAGCACCTTGAGGTTGCTCAGCGGGTTCTCCCCGACGATCACCAGGTCGGCCAGCATGCCGCTGCGCACGACGCCCATCGGCGCCGCTTCACCCTTCGGCTCGTACAGCGTCTTGGCGCCCCACATCGTCGCCGCGCGGATGATCTCGAGCGGCAGGAACCCCGCCTCGCGCATCAGCTCCAGCTCCTCGATGTAGGCGAAGCCGTAGGTCTTCCAGATGAAGCCCGAGTCGGTGCCGACGGTGACGCGGCCGCCCATGTTCTTGTAGTCGTTGATCAGCCGCATGTAGCGCTGATAGAAGTTCTTCCACGCCACTTCGTT
>JAYVMG010000525.1:0-2601 GCA_043759095.1 Acidobacteriota bacterium
CGCATTCTGAAAGCCTCAGGCGTCTCGATCGAGTGGGAGGAACACGTCGCGGGCCTCCTCGCGTTCGAGCGCACCGGCCAGGCGCTGCCGGTGGAGCTCGTCGATTCGATCCGCCGCAACAAGGTGGCGCTCAAAGGGCCGGTGACGACGCCGATCGGGCAGGGGTTTGCAAGTGTGAACGTCGGACTGCGCAAGGCGCTCGATCTGTTCGCGAACCTGCGGCCGGTGTGGAATCTTCCCGGTGTCGACGCGCGGTTCCAGGGGATCGACCTGGTGATCGTGCGCGAGAACACCGAGGACCTGTACGCGGGGCTCGAACACGAAGTGGTGCCGGGCGTCGTCGAGAGCCTGAAGATCATCACGGACAAGGCGTCGACGCGCATCGCGCACTTTGCGTTTGCGCACGCGCGCAAGCACGGCCGCAAGAAAGTGACGTCGATCCATAAAGCCAACATCATGAAGCTCAGCGACGGGCTCTTCATCGAGTGCGTCCGCCGCGCCGCGCGCGAGTACATCGAGATCACGTACGAGGAACGCATCGTCGACGCGGCATGCATGCAGCTGGTGATGCACCCGGAACAGTTCGACGTGCTCGTGCTGCCGAATCTGTACGGCGACATCGTGTCGGATCTGTGCGCGGGCCTGGTCGGCGGCCTTGGCGTGGTCGGCGCGGCGAATCTGGGCATCGACATCGGCGTGTTCGAAGCCGTGCATGGCAGCGCGCCGGATATTGCAGGCAAGCACATCGCCAACCCCACGGCGCTGCTGCTGTCTGCGGTGATGATGCTGCGGCACATCGGGGAGGGAGCCGCCGCGGAGCGAATCATGCAGGCGCTCGGCACGGTGCTGATGGCGAAGGCCGTGCGCACGCGCGATCTCGGCGGCACGGCGTCCACGCTTGAGTTCGCCGACGCGGTCTGCCAACAGCTGTGACCACGTCTCAACTCTCGAGGTTCAAGTCTCAAGTCTCAAGTCTCAAGTCTCAAGTCTCAAGTCTCAGCGAGGAGTGCGCGTGAGAGTTGCCAGTTGCGACTTGAGACCTGTTATAGTCCGAGACGGTTTTCTCTGATGCAGGATGACATTTCTCAGGCCGTACTCGCGCACGAGGACGTGCTCAAGTATCTTCGCGGAGGCGCCGGCGAGAGCGGCGCGCAGGCACGCGAGAAGATCAACGGTTACCTCGAGGAGCTGCGCACCACGCAGCGCCACAAGTTTTATCGCGCGCTGCAGCACCCGCTCTATCCGATCCTCCGCAAGATCGAGCGCAAGCACGAGAATCTGCACCACGTCCTGAACGCGGTCGGGAAGCACCGCATCCTCTACGCGTCGAACCACAAAAGCCATTGCGACTACCTCGTCGAGCCGCTGGTGCTCGACGACAACGATGTGCGCCCGCCGCTCATCGTGGCCGGCATCAATTTGTTCGGCGGTCCGCTCGGCCTGATCCACAAACACGTGACCGGGGCGATCCCGATCCGGCGCGCCACGAAAGATCCGGCGTACCTGATTACGCTGAAGGCCTACGTTTCCGAAATTCTCAAGAAACACGATCTGTTCTTTTATCCCGAAGGCGGCCGCAGCTACAGCGGTGAGCTGAAGCCGTCGAAGACCGGGTTGTTCAACGCGGCGCTCGGCGCGGAACGCCCGGACCTCGCCATCATCCCGGTCGCGGTGGCCTACGATCTCGTGCTCGAGGATCACATCCTCGCCCATCAGAGCGTGAAGAAGCGGCAGCGCCCGTTCGGCCGCGAAGTGGCGGAGATGGTGCGCTACGCCGTCGGCTACCGTTCGCGGGCGTTCGTCACATTCGGCGCGCCGATTACCGCCGGCGACCGCGACGTCCATTCACGCAGCGACGTTCTGGAGCTTGCGCGCCTCGTGCGGGCGCGCACGGGTGCGCTGTACAAGGTGCTGCCGACCGCTGTGTTTGCCGCGGCCATGCGGCCGTCGATCACCTGCCGCGATCTGGAGTCGCGGATCGATCGGCTGATCGAAGAGCTCGCCGCGCGCCACGCCAACCTGGCCGTGACGAGCGGACGGCAGGCGGTCGAGGAAGCCGCTGAACTGCTCGAAACGCGCGGCATCGTCGTCGCGGAACGCGGGCGATTCCGTGTCCGCGAGCGTACGGTGCTGAAATACTACGCGCGTACCATCGAGCACCTCCTCGTCACTTCCGGCCGGACCCACTGATGCTCGATAGCGCTGCCAAGATTTTTTTCTACCTCATCGCTCACAGCCAGACCCTCAAGAAGCTCGCGTCGCGGTACGGGATGCGCAAGCCGTCGAGTTTCGCGCGGCGGTTCATCGCCGGCGAATCCGCCGAGGAAGCGATCGGGGCGGCGCGCGGCGTGGCCGCGCTCGGGATGACGACGACGCTGGACCTGCTCGGCGAAAGCGTCACCAGCCTCGACAAGGCCGACGCCGCCACGCGTGACTACCTCGCCGTGATCGACGCGATCATCGCGTCCGGCGTCGAGCGCAACATCTCGCTGAAACTGACCCAACTCGGACTCGACGTCGACAAGGCCATCGCCATCGACAACTTCCGCAAGATTCTCGAGCGCGCCGAGCCCGAGGGATTTTTCGTGCGCATCGACATGG
>JAYVMG010000526.1:0-2600 GCA_043759095.1 Acidobacteriota bacterium
GCAACGTTCACCAGATTCGCGATCTGATCGACGAGCACCCGCACACCGTGCACATCAAGGCCGAGCAGACGCGGGCGCTCGCGCGCGAGTTCCTCGGCCACGACGATGTGCTCAGCTTGAAGTTCGAGGAGGGGGCGGTCGTGGTGCAGACGGGGAAGCCGGACGCGTTCTACGCGCGACTGACGGATCTGGCGGCGTCTGGCGCGCACGGCGCCATCCACGAGGTCACCTCACCCGACGATAACCTGCAGGCCGTGTTCCAGTATCTGGTGAAGTCATGAGCCAACCAGGGCGATCCGCAGCGACGCCGGGCATGCTGTCCTCGGCCATGCGCATCTTCGATCTGTCGCTCGGCCAGATGCTGTGGTCGCGCCGGTCGGTCTTTCTCGGCGTGCTGCTTGGCGGGCCGGTCGCGATCGCTGTCGTGCTCCGGGTGTTCGACACACTGCATGCAGCGGGGTTCAAGGTCAACGGCGCGGCGGTCGGCGGCTCGAGCATCTTCGGCATGATGATCTGGCTGCTGTTTATCCGGTTCATCGTGCCGGTGCTCGGCGTCTTCTACGGCACCTCGCTCATCGCCGACGAAGTGGACGACAAGACAATCACGTACCTGTTTACGCGCCCGATCCCGCGCAGCGCCGTGCTGGTCGGCAAATACCTGGCGTATCTCGCGTGCACTGTGCTGCTGGTGCTGCCATCGGTGATGCTGATGTTTTTTCTGGTGGCGCCCACCAGCGGTGGCAGCATTGGCGCGGCGTTTCCCTCGTTGCTGGCGGACCTCGGCATGCTCGCCGTCGGCCTCGCGGCATACGGCGCCGTCTTCGCGCTCGTCGGCGCGCGGCTCAAGCGACCGCTCGTGGTCGGGCTGGTGTTCGCGTTCGGGTGGGAGCCGGTGGTGCTGCTGTTTCCCGGCTATCTCAGGCGGCTGACGATTGCGTACTACATGCAGGCGCTCGTGACGCACGAGATGCCGCAGGATTCGGCGGTCAGTATGCTGCTGCAGATTTTCCACGAAGTGCCCTCGCTGTGGACCAGCCTGCTGTGCCTGGCAGCGATCATTGCGGTCTCGCTCTGGCTGGCGGGCCGCGCCGTCGAGCAGCGCGAGTACGTTCTTGAACAATAATCTTCAGCAAGCCGTATAAGACGTTGAGGCGCTGCCCATGACGAATAAGACCCGGTATTTCGTGATTATTTCGCTTCTCGTGCTGGGCGTCGGCCTCGGCACTGGGCTCGTCGCGTACTACGTCGGGTTCCCTGCGGGCGCCCAGGGCCGCCGCGGCGGCCCGGCCGATCTCGCCTTCGTGCCCCGCGACGCCACGGTCATCGCGTTCGCGAACGTCCAGGAAATCATGAGCTCCGAGCTGCGGCGGAAAATGCGCCGCGCACTGCCCATGCCGGAGAACGGTCAGAAAGAACTCGAGGACCTGACCGGCATCAACATCGAAACCGACATCGACAGCGTCGTCGCCTGCATGCACCCGGAGGCCAAGAGCATCAGCATTCCCGGTGCGGGCATGGTGCTTGCGCGCGGTCGGTTTGCCGAAGTGAAAATCGAAGCGCTGATGCGCGAGCACGGCGCTCACGTTGAGGACTACAGCGGTAAGCGCCTCATCGTGGTGAACGCGAAGGATCTCGCCAACACAGCCTTCGCCCTGTCCTTCATCGAGCCCGGACTTGTCGCAATCGGCAGCACGACGCTCATCAAATCCGCGATCGACCTGCACAAGGCCGGCAACAACCCCCAGGCGGGACTCGAGAGCGTCACGGGCAACGACGAGTTGATGAATCTGGTTCGGTCGCTCGACAACGCCAACGCGTGGGCGGTCGGCCGGTTCGACGCGCTGAGCACCAAGGCCCATCTGCCGGACAACGTCCTCAGCCAGATTCCCGCGATCTCCTGGTTCGCCATCAGCGGCCACGTCAACGGCGGCATCCACGGCACGCTTCGCGCGGAGGCGCGCGACGAGGCATCCGCCAACAATCTGCGCGACGTCGTGCGTGGCTTCATGGCGCTGGCCAAGCTCGGTGCGGGCGCCAAGCCCGAGCTGCAGGCCATGATGCAGTCGCTCGAGCTCGGCGGCGCCGGCAAGACCGTATCGCTGTCGTTTGCGGTGCCGGCTGAAGTGTTCGACGTCATCGGCGCCATCGCGGGCCAGAAGACCAAACCAGCCGCGCACTGACGTAAGCGTTTGTCGCCGTCGGAAGGCGTTACGCTTGACGCCTTCCGGCCGTGGCCCTACACT
This sequence comes from Acidobacteriota bacterium, assembly GCA_043759095.1. GTDB lineage: Bacteria > Acidobacteriota > Vicinamibacteria > Vicinamibacterales > CAVVIG01 > CAVQFC01. The sequence goes on from JAYVMG010000526.1 coordinate 2,244, forward strand.
CCTCCCCACGACGCCCGCGCGCCTTTCCTTTCCAACACAGATGACCGACCTCGTTTTTTTCTACGGCACGCTGATGAGCGGTTTCAAGCGGCCGGGGCGATCGCGCATCGACCCGAAGCTGACCGCGGTCGGGCGTGGATCGATTCAGGCGACACTATTTGATCTGGGCATCTACCCCGCGGCGATTCCGGCGTCTGATGGCCGCGTCCTCGGGGAAGTTCATCGTATGACCGACGCGGACGCTGTGCTCGCGGCGCTTGACGAGATCGAGGGCTATCGCCCCAGCCAGCCGGACACCAGTCTCTACACACGCGTGGAAACGCCCGTCACGTTCGACGATGGCCGCGTCGAGCAGGC
>JAYVMG010000527.1:0-2597 GCA_043759095.1 Acidobacteriota bacterium
AGGGAGGCGCCCGGGGATCCCGGGCGCCGCGTCACCTTGCGTGCTTACTTGAGGTGCTTGCTCACGAGCTTGGTCATCTCGAACATGTTGACCGTCGCCTTGCCGCCGAACACCGCCTTGAGCGCTTCGTCTGCCTTGATCATGCGCTTGTTCTTCTTGTCCTGCAGGCCGTTCTTCTTGATGTACGCCCACAGTTTCTTCGTCACCTCGGTGCGCGGAATCGGTTTCGATCCCACCACTTCAGCGAGCTTCTCGCTCGGCTGAACGGGCTTCATGAACGCTGCGTTCGGCTTGCGCTTCGCTGCTGCTTTCTTTGCCATTTCGACTCCTTGTGAAGGACGCCCGCTGGGGCGTCACAACGTGATGCGCTCTATTATGCTCACTTCTGCATGCGGGTACCACTGTTTTCAGAGGGGAAATGGCATTCCGCGACGATTTTTCATAGGGGAGCCGGGTATTTCCGGAGCGCGCCAGAGGAGAAAACGCCATTTCCTCTGGGGAAAACGTGTTTTTCAGAGGGGAAACGGTGTTTTTACAGAAAGGCGGCGTGGTCGGTGACGCGTCCGGCGGCGCCGGCTTCCAGTGCGGCCCGCAGCTCGGCCGGGAGCGGCAGCTTCGTCAGCGTTCGACCGTCCACCAGCACATACACCGTTTCTACAGTGACGATGACGCGTTCCGCACCCGCGATCCGGACGTCAGTACTGACAGTGAATGACGTCGTGCCGAGGCGCGTCGCCGCGATCGAGAGCTCGAGCACCTGATCGAATCGAGCGGGCGCTTTCCATTCGATGGTCTGCTTCACCAGCTGAAAGTCGAGATTCCCCCCTGTAAAATCCGGCAGGACGCCAATCGCACGAAGGAACTCGTTGATCGCCACGTCGACGTACTCGCCGTAGCGCGAGTTGAACACCACCTTTTGCGCGTCGCACTCGATGTAGCGGACGCGCAGGTAGTAGCGGAACGCCTCGACGGGGCTCGGCGCAGGCGGCTGTGGCAACCGACGGCCTACTTCGCGCCGCCGACCCAGGCGGCGAGCGCCTTCCACTCGGGGTCGTTCTGCGAATCCCAATGCTTGCCGCCCGGATGGAACTCGGTCCCGCCCGCCTCGTGCGCAAGCGGCATGATCAACAGCCGGCTCTTCGACGGCACACCCGCCAGCACCATGCGGCTGGCCGCCTCGAAGTTCTTACGGGATTCTTCTTCGGTGTAGGCCGCCCGCCCCTGCGGGAGCCGGACCAGCCGGAACGCCGTGCCCGTCGAGTGGCACGTGATGCAGCGGGCGTGCCCGGGCCGCTTCTCAGTCAGCAACGGCTGCACGGAGGCCTTGAACGCGTCGAAGTCCAGGCCGGGCGCCGGCTGGACCCACAGGGCGAAAAAGTAAATCAACCACATGGCCGAGTAGTTTAGAGTGGGTCGCTATGAAGACCAAACTTTCTCTGATCCTCGTCTTTTCGCTGGCCGCCACCCTGGCGCTCCGCGCGGCCACGGTGCGGATCGTTCAGACTAACGCCGCGGGCGACAGCGTCATGCTGATCGATCCGGTGACGAACAAGGTGGTCGGCGAGATCAAGGGGATCGAGGTCAACCACGGCGTGGCGGCGGCGCCTGATGGCAGCAAGCTGTACATCACCAACGAGGCGGAATCGACCGTCGACGTCGCGGACGTGAAGACGCTGGCGGTGATCAAGCACATCCCGCTCACCAATCACCCGAACAATATCGCGATCAGCAAGGACGGCAGGCGCGTCTACGTAGCGATTGTCGCCGGGGCCGGCGCGGTGGACGTGATCGACACCACGACGCTCACGCGCGTCAAGAGCATCAGGACCGAGGGCGGCATCCACAACACCTACGTCACGCCGGACGGCAAATGGGTCGTCGCCGGTTCGATCCCCGGCAAGAAGATCCACGTCATCGATCAGAAGACGGAAGAGATCGTCTGGACGATGCCGACCGACGAAGGGGTGCGGCCGATGGCGTTCGAAACGAACGCGGATGGATCGACGAAGCGGATCTTCATCGAGCTCTCGAACTTCAACGGCTTCCTCACCGTCGACTTCGCGACGCACAAGGTGGTGGACACGATCGCGGTGCCGGAGGCGCCCGCCGGAGAGAAGGTGACGGAAGGGTTACAGGGCTCGCCGGCGCACGGCCTCGCGATCGCGCCGGACGGCAAGGCGCTCGCGGTGCTCAGCAAGATGAACACCCGCGTCTACTTCTACACGCTGCCGGAGTTGAAGCTGACCGGCACCGTGAAGGTCGGCCACCATCCAGACTGGCTGACGTTCACGCCGGACGGCAAACGCCTCTATGTGGCGAATGCCGGATCGAACTCCGTATCGGTCGTCGACGTCGAGGCGCGCAAGGAGTTGCTGCGGATTCCCGTCGGCCAGGTGCCGAAGCGCAACATCACGGCGATACTTCCCTAACGTTAAGAACCTTATGGCGTCAGTTTCGCGTTCTCGTAAAGCGCATGTTCCACACGCGATCCTGAACGACGCTGAACTCTGACGGCCGGCCACTCGCGTCGCGCTTGAAGATGACGGTCCCGAGCTGCGTGACGCCGAATCGGTCGAGCGTGGTGAACGCGTCAGCGT
>JAYVMG010000528.1:0-6904 GCA_043759095.1 Acidobacteriota bacterium
TAGACGCGATCGGCCGACAACGCCGGCGCGGCGTGCGCGGGTGACGTGATCGTACGGCGCCAGATGAGTTCTCCGTCCGTCGCGCGAAGCGCGCCGACCTCGCCGCCCGCGCTCGCGACGATCAGCCAGCCGTTGTCCCAGACCGGCCGCACGGCGAGCTTCTCGGTGAACGGGATCTGCCAGGCGATCGTTCCGTCGGCGATGTGGCGCGCGGTGAGCGTCTCGGGTTCGACCAGGAAGAGCAGACCGCCACCAGCAGCGGGTTGCTGAAGGGGATGCGCCGTGACCATCCAGAGCTGAGTGCCGGCGATCAGGTCATACGCCACGAGGCGATCGCCGTCGACCGAGAAGAACCCGTTGATCCCGTCGTAGGCCGGCGGTACGGTGAATGGGTTGTTGAGCGCCAGTCCCCAGGCGGTTTCCGACGGCATCAGGGGCGGCGGCGTACGGTCGACCTTGATGACCCGCGGTTTGGGCTCGGGGATCAGCCTCGGTAGCTTCAATTGCGCGGAAACTGAGGCGCAAGCCAGCAGGGTCAGGGCAACTGCACTACAACATCTGGTGGTTCGTGGGTGTGCCACACCGTTATAATAGCGTTATCCTTCTGGTTCCTCCCGTGACCCATCAAACCATCATCGTTCTGGATTTCGGCTCGCAGTTCACCCAATTGATTGCTCGACGTCTGCGCGAGCTGTCGGTGTATTCGGAGGTCTGGCCGCCGGACACGCCGATGGAGAAACTCCGCGCGCGCAATCCGATCGGCATCATCCTGTCGGGTGGACCCAAGAGCGTGTCGGACGCGACCGCGCCCAAGTGCGATCCCGCGATCTACATGCTCGGCCGGCCCGTCCTCGGCATCTGCTACGGCATGCAGTTGATGGCGGACCAGCTTGGCGGACGCGTCGCGCCGGCGCCGTCGCGCGAATTCGGCCACGCCCTCGTCAGCGTCGATCGGACGCAGCGTGCTGCGGCTTCGCTCTTCGCAGATGTGCCCGACGAACTCCGCGTGTGGGCCAGCCATGGTGATTTTGTCGCCGCCGCGCCCGCCGGTTTCTCCGTCGTTGCGACCAGCGCCAACGCGCCGATCTCGGCGATGGCGGACATCCAGCGCGCGCTCTACGCGATTCTGTTTCACCCGGAAGTCGTGCATACCGATCACGGCCTCGAGATCCTGAAGAACTTTGCGTTCGGCGTCTGCGGCTGCATCGGCGACTGGACGATGGCGTCGTTTGTGGACGAGGCGACGGCGCGCGTGCGCGCCAAGGTGGGTGGCGGACGCGTGGTGTGCGCGCTCAGCGGCGGCGTCGATTCCACCGTGGCGGCGGTGATCATTCACCGCGCCATCGGCGCGCAGCTGACCTGCATCTTCGTGGACAACGGCGTGCTCCGTCACGAAGAAGCCAACCAGATTCGCACGCGGTACGAGCGGCTCCAACTCCCGCTGCTGTTCGTGGATGCGTCCACGCTGTTTCTCGATCGTCTGGCGGGCGTGACGGATCCGGAAACGAAGCGGAAGATCATCGGCGCCACGTTCATCGACGTGTTCGAGGTGGAGGCGACGAAGCTGGGCGAGGTGGACTTCCTCGCGCAAGGGACGCTGTACCCCGATGTCATCGAGTCGATCTCGATCGTCGGCCAGTCGTCGATGATCAAGAGTCATCACAACGTTGGCGGACTCCCGGAGCGGATGCGCATGCAGCTGATTGAACCGCTGCGCGAGCTGTTCAAGGACGAAGTGCGCGCCGTCGGCCGGAAGCTCGGCCTGGACGAAGAGTTCGTTATCCGGCAGCCGTTCCCGGGCCCCGGGCTCGCGGTGCGCATTCTCGGCGAGGTGACGCCGCCCCGCATCGCGCTGCTGCAGAAGGCGGACGCGATCGTGTCGCAAGAAGTGAAGGCCGCGGGCTGGTATACGAAGCTGTGGCAAAGCTTCGCGGTCCTGCTGCCGGTGCAGAGCGTTGGCGTGATGGGCGACGAGCGGACGTACGAATACACGATCGCGATCCGCGCGGTCGAGAGCCGCGACGGCATGACCGCCGACTGGGCGCGCCTGCCGCACGACCTCCTCGCCAGCATCTCGTCGCGCATCGTCAACGAAGTCAAAGGCATCAACCGCGTCGTCTACGACATCTCGTCGAAGCCCCCGTCGACGATCGAGTGGGAATAGCGCGTGGCTGCTGAATTCGTTCATCTTCATCTGCACACCGAGTTCTCGCTGCTCGACGGCGCGTGCCGCATCGACGAGTTGCTGGATCAGGCGGTGAAGCTGAAGATGCCGGCGATCGCGGTCACCGAGCACGGGAACATGTTCTCGTCGGTGATCTTTCACGACCACGCGCGGGCGCGCGGGCTGAATCCGATCCTTGGCTGCGAGGTGTATGTCGCGCCTGGTGATCGGCAGGACAGAAGCGGCGTGCCTGGCGCGACGCAGAATCATCTCGTGCTGCTGGCCGAGAACCTCGAGGGTTATCACAACCTGATCAAGCTGGTGTCGGCCGGCTACACCGAGGGGTTCTATTACAAGCCGCGCATCGACAAGGCGTTGCTCGCGCAGCATGCGAAGGGGCTGATCGGTCTCAGCAGCTGCCTGAAAGGCGAAGTCGCGGAAGGACTCTCGCATCAGCAGGAGCGGAAGGCGATTGAAGCAGCCGCAGCGTATCGCGACATTCTCGGCCCGAACAATTTCTTCCTCGAGATGCAGTGGCACGGCATCGAGGAGCAGAAGCTGGTGAACAGCGGCATCCCCGCGATCGCTAAAGATCTCGGGCTGCCGATGATCTGCACCAACGACGTGCACTACCTGGAGGCTGGCGACGCGCACGCGCACGACATCCTGCTGTGCATCGGCACGGCCAAGGCGTTCAGCGATCCGAAACGACTGCGCTACGATGCGAAGCAGTTCTTCCTGAAGACCGCGGAAGAAATGGCGGACGTGTTCAAGGACCACCCGGACGCGATCGCGAACACGATGCGCGTCGCCGAGCGCTGCAACGTGAAGATCGCGGAGGGCGAGAATTTCCTGCCGGACTTCGACGTGCCAATCGGATTCACGGTCGACAGCTACTTCGATCACGTCGCGCGTGAAGGGTTCGCGCTGCGTCTGCCGCGGCTGCAGCAGCTCGCCAGCACTGGCGCCTTGCGGCACACGATTGACGAATACGAGCGGCGCCTGTCGTACGAACTCGACATGATCAAGAAGATGAAGTACCCCGGGTACTTCCTGATCGTCTGGGACTTCATCCGCTACGCGCGCGAGCAGGGTATTCCTGTCGGGCCGGGCCGCGGGTCGGCCGCCGGCAGCCTCGTGGCCTATTGCATGCGGATTACCGACGTCGATCCGATCGACTTCGATTTGATCTTCGAGCGCTTCCTGAATCCGGAGCGCGTGTCGCTGCCTGATATCGATATCGACTTCTGCGAGCGCCGCCGCGGCGAGGTGATCGACTACGTCACGCAGAAGTACGGCCGCGCCAACGTGGCGCAGATCATCACCTTCGGCACGATGAAGGCGAAGGCCGTTGTTCGCGACGTCGGGCGCGTGCTCGAGATGTCGTTTGCCGACGTGGACAAGGTCGCCAAGCAGATCCCGCCGGCGCTCGACATGACGCTGGACAAGGCGCTGGAGGAGAACGAGATCCTGCGCGGGATGGAGCAGAGCGACCCGAAGGTCAAGGAACTGCTCGCCGTCGCCCGGCGCCTTGAAGGCATGACCCGGCACGCGTCCGTCCACGCCGCCGGCGTCGTCATCGCACCGAAGGCGATCACGGAATACGCCCCGCTCTACAAGGGGGCCCGCGACGAAATCGTGACCCAGTGGTCCATGAAGGAGATCGAACGCGTCGGTCTCCTGAAGATGGACTTCCTCGGCCTCAGCACACTGACGCTGATCTTCGACGCCATTCAGGAGATCAAACGCACGACCGGTGTCGACCTCGACATCGATACCATTCCGCTGGACGATGCGAAGACGTATCAAATCTTTCAGGATGGCCAGACGTTCGGCATCTTCCAGTTCGAGAGCAGCGGCATGCGCGAGATCCTGCGCAAGTCGAAGCCGCAGCGGCTCGACGACCTGATCGCGCTCAACGCGTTGTATCGGCCAGGCCCACTGCGCAGCGGGATGGTGGACGACTACATCGCGCGCAAACAGGGGAAGACCGAGATCAAGTACGACCTGCCCGAGCTCGAGCCGATCCTCGCTGACACCTACGGCGTCATCGCGTATCAGGAACAGGTGATGCGTATCTCGAACGTCGTCGCGGGATTCACGCTCGGTGAAGCGGACTTGCTGCGCAAGGCCATGGGCAAGAAGAACGCCGAGGTCATGGCGAAGATGCGTGGAAAGTTCGTGGAGGGCGCCAAGAAACTGGGCACCAGCGAGAAGAAGGGCGCGCCGCTGTTCGATCTGATGGCGCACTTCGCGGGCTACGGCTTCAACAAGTCGCACTCCACGGCGTACGCGTTCCTGGCGTACCAGACGGCGTATCTGAAAGCGAACTACCCGTGGCACTTCGCGGCGTCGCTGCTGACCATCGAGTCGCAGAATACCGACAAGCTCGCGCTGTATCTCGGCGAGTGTCGCGATCGGCAGATTCCGGTGCTGCCGCCGGACATCAACGAGAGCGAGATGCGGTTCACTGTGACGCCGGACGGCGTGCGGTTCGGCCTGACCGCGATCAAGAACGTCGGTGAGGGTGCGATCGATTCGCTGCTGGGCGTGCGCAAGGCGCAAGGCCGGATCACGTCTCTCGCGTCGCTCTGCGAAGATCTGGACCTGCGCCTCGTCAATAAGCGCGTGTTCGAGAGCCTGACGAAGGCCGGCGCGTTCGACTCGCTCGCGCGCGGGTCCGCGTACGAGGGGATGCCGACGCTGGCGTTGCGGCCGCGCATCCTCGCGGCTGTGGATGCGGCGTGTGAGTACGGCACGCGGCTCCAGCGCGATCGCAGCGACGGGCAGGCGCAACTCTTCGGCGCCGTCGAGACCACGGATGCCTCGGCGAATGCGGACACGGGCATGACGTTGCCGGAAGCCAAAGCGTGGACCGAGACGGAGCAGCTGGGCTTCGAGAAGGAAACGCTCGGGCTGTACTGGAGCGGCCACCCGGTGGATCGCTACGCGGAGGCGCTGAAACTGTTCGGCGCCAAGACCGTTGCCGAGCTGGCGGAAGCGCAGCCCGTAGCCGAGATCGCCGAGACGTGGGGACCCGGCGGACGCAAGCCCATGGAAGCCGACACCTCAGTGGGCGGCATCGTCGCCGCGTTGCGCCCGCTCAAGACGCGCAAAGGCGACAAGATGGCGGTCTTCACGCTCGAGGACGCGATCGGCGGCGTGGAGATCGTCGTGTTTCCGGAAACCTATGCGCGATCGGCGTGCCTCATCGAAAGCGGCACGCTCCTCCTCGTGCGGGGTAAGCTGGAACGCGACGACGAGACGGTGCGGATCCTCGCGACGGACATCACACCGCTCGACAGCGTGCGCGAGCGGCTGGCGCGCGAGGTGTCGATTCATTTGAAGAAGCCGGCGGATCGCGGGCTGCTGGAAAGCCTCGGCGAGATCTTTTCGCGACATCGCGGCGACCGAAAGGTGTCGTTCGAAGTGGAAACGGGCGAGCCCGGAAACCGGCTGCGCGTGCGGGTTGAGATCAGCTCGCAGATTCGCGTGCGACCGTCGCCCGCGCTGATTTCCGAAGTAGAGCAGCTGGTCGGTACGGGCTCGGTTGAGTTGCGCTGAAGACATATGCCTCTTGAAACGCTCGAGTTCGAAGAACCGATCGCCATCGTCCTGAAGGAGATCGAGGCGCTGACGCAGCTGCCTCGAACCGATGCGCGCGATCGCGAGATCGACTCGCTTCACCGCCGGCTCGAATCGGTGCGCCGCGATCTGTATACGTCGCTGACGCCGTGGCAGCGGGTGCTCGTCGCGCGGCATCCGAACCGTCCGAACCTCGAGTCGTTCATCCAGCGGCTCTTCACCGGGTTCACCGAGATTCACGGCGATCGCCGGTTTGCTGACGACCACGCGCTGATGACCGGCTTTGCCGAATACAAGGGACAGCCGGTCCTGCTGGTCGGGCACGTGAAGGGCAGCGATACCAAGGAGAAGATTTTCAGGAACTTCGGCTACGCGCGGCCGGAGGGCTATCGCAAGGCGATGCGCGCGATGCGCCTGGCGGAGAAATTCAGCCGCCCGGTGGTCGTGTTCGTGGACACGCCTGCCGCGTATCCCGGGATTGAGTCGGAAGAGCGCGGCGTCGCCGAGGCGATCGCCGTCAACCTGCGCGACATGATGATGCTCGACACGCCCGTCATCGTCATCGTCAGCGGGGAAGGTGGCAGCGGCGGAGCGCTCGGCATTGCCGTTGGCGACCGTGTGCTGATGCAGGAGCATGCCATCTACAGCGTGATCCCGCCGGAGGGGTGCGCCGCGATTCTCTGGCGGGACCCGGCGAAGAAAGTCGAAGCCGCGCAGGCGCTGAAGCTCACCGCACCAGACCTGCTGAAGGCCGGCATCATCGATGAAATCATCCCCGAGCCAATCGGCGGCGCCCACACCGATCCCGTCGCCGCGGCAGCCAGCGTCGATGAGGCCCTGGCCCGGAGCCTCGCAGAGGTCGCCGCACTGACGACAGACCAGAGACTCGATGCGCGGTACGGCAAGTACAGGAGTATGGGGCGGTTGGGTATTGATTTTACGGATGGGTAGTTAGTCCTCGCCGGACCGGTCATTCTTGTTCAAGCTCTCCTCCATGGTGGACACGGGGGACACGGTGGGTAGATGGTTCTCACTGCGAGCTCCGAAGCCGTTCACAACCCGTTTCACTCCCTGGCGAAGGTGGGGCACATTGAAGTTGATCAGCAGGCCGACCTGCCGGCCGCTGAGTTTCAGGTAGGACAGCAGTTGCGCCGT
>JAYVMG010000529.1:0-6892 GCA_043759095.1 Acidobacteriota bacterium
CGATCGTTGGGCACGAGATGCAGGCGGATGTGGTCCGCGCGCACGGCATGGCTCTCCAGAATGGCGCCGGCGTTTTCGTAGACCGTCTCGGAATGGCAGAGGATTTCGACCGGCTCGAAGTCGGCGAGCACGCGCGTAATCTCGCCGTACGCCCAAGGAATGGGCGCCAGCTTGCCGGGCCAGTCCGGTTCGAAATGCGGCCACGCGATCCACGTGGCGCGGTGCGGTTCCCACTCGGCGGGCATGCGCCAGGACTGTTTGGAGGAGGCGTTCGTCATCAGCCGATGTACCGTTGAAGGATCGGCGCGTACGCGTCGATGCGGCGATCGCGAAGGAACGGCCAGTTGCGTCGCACGGTCTCGATGAGCGCCGGATCGCAGGTCGCGATCAGGATCTCCTCAGTGTCGCCCGCGTCGGCGAGGTAGCGCCCGAACGGATCCGCGATGAACGAACGACCGAAGAAATTGAGGCCGTCGGTGCCCGGCTCGTCCTCGTGGCCGATCCGGTTGGGCGACGCGACGTAGACCCCGTTGGCGATCGCGTGCGCGCGCTGCGCGGTCCGCCACGCATCGACCTGCGCCGCGCCCCACTCCTCCTGCTCCGACGGATGCCAGCCGATGGCGGTCGGATAGAACAGCACGTGTGCGCCGAGCAGACTCGTGATGCGCGCGGCCTCGGGATACCACTGATCCCAGCAGATGAGGACGCCGATGGTCGCGTATCGCGTCTTCCACACCTGGAATCCCGGCGTGTCGCCCGGCGTGAAGTAGTACTTCTCGTTGAACAGCGGATCGTCAGGGATGTGCATCTTGCGATACACGCCCAGGATGGCGCCGTCGGCATCAATCACCACCGCCGAATTCCGGTACACCCCTGCTGCCTGCCGTTCGAAGATCGGCGCGATCAGGACGACCGCCAGCTCTTTCGCCAGCCGTGTCATGGTGTCGGTCGTCGGGCCGGGGATCGCTTCCGCGAGATCGAAACGCTCGGACTGTTGCGATTTGCAGAAGTACGGCGCGTTGAAGAGTTCCTTCAGGCAGATGATCTGCGCGCCACGGCGCGCGGCCTCCCGGACGAGCCGTTCGGCGCGTGCGACATTGGCCTGCGTGTCGGCGGTCGCGTGATCCTGAATCACACCGATCGTGAACGCCGGCGTCTGCGGGCTAGACGGCTGACTCATTCATTTCCTCGAAGCGTTCGTGCCCGACGGTCTGGCCATCGATCGTCATGACGCGGCCGGCCAGCGTGAACACCGGCATGGTCCGCTTCGCCAGCAGCGGGGGAGCCGTCGCGGCGAGCGCGCTCGCGAGGAATGGCAGCGCGATGGTGGCGTCCGACTGGACGGTGACCCGCGGAGAATCGGCGGCCAGCTTTCCCCAGCTTTGCGCCTCCTCGAGACTGGAGCCGGATGCGCCACCGAAATGCGGCACGTCGGTCACAATCTGCAGCGCGTAGCGGTGCCCGCCCACTTCGTCGCTGTAGAACTCGGCCTGCACACTGGCCTGGTTGATGAAATTCTTTGGCGTGCCGCCGCCGAGCACGACCGACGCCGTCCGCGGCCGGCGGATGATCACGTTGGCCGACTCCACGATGTCGCCAATGACGTCGATGTAGCCGGTGCCGGGCTTTTTTTGCCGGGCCTGAGAGAGTCCCATGCCGATCGAAGAGTCCGCAATCGCGGGGCAGAAAATCGGCACGTTCGCGCGATAGGCCGCGGTCAGGATGCCGTCACGCCCGGTTGTTGTCCACAGATGCCCGCCGAGCAGATGCAGAAACTCGCGTGTGGTGTATGGGCGCGCTTCGAGCGACGTCGCGAACGCCGCAATCCACGCGTCGTTCGAGATGAATTCTTCTTCGCTGGCGTACGTGTCGTAGACGCGATCGATCCCGTCCTCCGCCAGAGCGGCATCGTCGGCATGAGCGGAGCCGATGTAGTGGCTCTGGCCTCGCGTTTCGTGCAGGTCGTGATACAGATTCGCGCCGGTGGACACCAGGCAGTCGACATACCGGTTGCGGATCAGGTGGGCGACGATCAGACGGAGTCCACCCGCCGACAGCGCGCCGGCCATCCCGAGAAAGATCGTCACGTCATCGGCCAGCATTTTCTGCCAGACGCGATGCGCCGTCGCAAGATTGCGCCCCTGGAACGAGATCTTCTCCATGCGCGTGAGGATCTCGGCCGCAGTTGACCCGGCCTCGACGGCGAACGGCTCGATCGGCGTCTGCAGGAAACGGGATTTCTTTTTCATGCGGACATAATTAAACCATATCTAGAACGCTTTGCCGACGCGGAAGTACACCGTGACGGCGTCGGCGACGCGTCCGCTGCCATCGTGTCCCCATGCCGCGCCGACTGTCGCGGTGAGCGGCGTGAAGTAGCCGGCGATCAGATCGGCCGAGAGTTGCGCGCCGGCGGAGGACTTGATCGCGTCGGCGCGGAAGGTGCTCGTCCACGCGTGTCCGGCATCCGCAAACACGGCCGCGTGAACCGAATGCAGAAACAGCGGCCACGTACCGAGTCCGCGCTGCGGGCGGGCGAGGGGCCAGCGGTACTCCGCGCTGATCGTACCGACGCGGCTGCCCGCGAACGTGTCCGGACGGAATCCCCGCAGCAACGCCATCGCGCTGCTGCCGAGGTCGGCCACGCCGGCGCCGGGCTCATCGCCGCCGAGAAGAAACGTGCGGCCGACCGTTGAGTCGCCGAGCGACGCGCCACCGGCCAGTCGAAGCGCGACGACGTGGTGCGGCGCCGGTCCTGGCAGGTAGGCACGGAAGTCGCCGGTGGTGATCGTGGCGTCCGCTGATGATCCAAATCCGCGCCGCACGATCTCTGTTGTCGCGCCGGCGGCAATCCCGCCTTCCTGGCTGATCGAGTATCCGTAGGTGTGCGCGGTGAGGGTCCGCCATGTCAGGCGGAGCGGGGTACGTTCGCGCGAGTAGCCGCCGCCGTCGGCCAGCGTGTAGTCGCCCACGGTGCGGGCGATTGAGATCTGTGCCGCGTGCTGGATACGCGTGCGGCGGATCGGCAACCGGACGCCGGCTTCGATCTGCCGCTCGCGCAGCGTCGCCGATCGTGGCGCGCCCGCGTCGGTCGCGGGGCCGGCGAAGAACGAGGTGGCGCTGGTGGCCGACACGAAGACGCTCGGCAGCCACCGTCCGTACACATAGGAGAGCTGCCAGTCCGGCGTGGCTGCGCTCGGCCGCGGCGCGTCCGGTGTGCTCGAGACGAGCCAGGTCGCGTTGGCGGCGTATGCGTGATAGCCGAGGACGTCGTAGCCGCTGACGCCGGCGCCAGCACGCAGCTGATCGGCGCGGCTCTCGACGATCGGTATCCAGGACGTCGGTTTCAGTGTGGACAGCGGCGAGTACTCGGTCGCGGTGCGGAGGGCGTCGGCGTTCGGGCCGTTGAGATCCGCCGGACCAACGTTCCCGCCGTTCACGCGGACGCTCAGCTCTGCCGCAGCGGATGGAGCCTCCGGATACGGCATCGAAAACAGGTCATACCCATCCGCCGTGTAGCCGGTGAAAACGATAGTGTGTGCGTCCGGTGACACATCCGGCCACAGCGCGCCGCCGGTGGTGTGCGTCAGCTGACGTGAGGCTGATCCTTCGAGTGTGAACTCGAACAGATTGAATGTCTGCTCGTCTGGCGCCGCGGCCGCGATGATTGCTCTGCCGTCCGGCCGCCACGTGGGCATGACGAAACGCGTGCGCGGCGCCGCAGCCACGACGCGGACGACTCGAGTGGACGCATCGACCGTCACGATCTCCGGCATGGCCCCGAGCCGATGCCGTTCGACGGCGATCGTTCGTCCATCGGGTGACCACTTCGGCGCGTCAAACTGTGTGTCGGGTTCGGCAAGCAGAATGGTGATCGCACGACTGAAGTCGTGCGCCACATCTCCTGTAGCGCGCGACGTTAGTCGTGCGATGGACACCAGCACCAGGTCGCGCTGCCCCGGACGATTCTGGACGCACACCAGCGTCTCGCCATCCGGCGACAGATCGGGGTCCTGCAGCCGCGCGCCGTTCGTCAGTTGGCGCACGCGGCCGTCGGCGCGGGACCACGAATACAGATCGCTGTAGAGGCCGATGCTGCGCTGTTGCTCGACCTGATCGAAGTACACGCGGTCGCGCCCGGGTCCAGTCGTGGATCCCAGATACCGCGTCGTGACCTGGTGCGGCTCGCCGCCGTCGAGGTCGATGCGATAGAGCGCCGGAAACCCGTGCGGGTTGACGGCCGAGTACAGAATACCGTCGCCGTACCGATCGAAGCGAGGCCCGCTGACGGAAAAGCCCTGATGCGTCAGCCGAGTGATCGCCGCATCATCGCGTGGTCCCGTCGTCGCCTCGATGCTGTCCTCGTATTCGCGCCACAGCGTTCCCAGTCGCTCGCCGTACACGTTCGCGAACGCGCCCGACGCGAGAAACGGCACACGTCGCGCCGTGGCGTGCGCCAGCGACGCGAGGGTGTCGGCGCCGAAACGGTCCGCGAGGTATTGGTGAAACCCCTCCCCGTAGGCGTAGGCGGCATTGCCGCCAGGCCAGTCAGTCAAACCGCCGTTGACGCGGTCGAGCGGCTCCAACCGGTGCTGCCGCGCGGCTTCGCCGACGATGGCGCGGAAGTCGCCCGCGTGTGCGCGGCCCTCACCGGTGATCGCGGTCTCCTCGTACGTGGCGAGCCCCTCGGTCTGCCACGCGGGCAGAAAGAGATTCGGAAACGCGTAGGGCGTGCGTCCGAACAGCGATCGGATGCGTCGAGCCCAGCCCTCGGACCGATCGAGGTGCACGATGTGCGTGAACTCGTGCGTGAAGACGAGGCGAAGCCACTCATCGAAATTGAAGCTCGCGCCAGACGGTGCGACAGGGTAGATCACGATCGTGTCGTACGGCAGCGGCGTCGCATAGCCGTTGAACAACTCGGTCTGGTCCGCGAGGACCACATGGGTGCGCGGCGGCGGGGTGACGCCGAGCGGCAGACGCAGGGCCTGCCATGCCTCTTCCGCAATTCTCGCGAGCCGCTGCGCGAGCCGGTCCTCACCCTGATGAAAGTAGATGACAAAGTGTGCGGTCGGCAGCGCGCGGAACTTCAGCGCCGGGTCGAAGAGCGTCGTGGCGCCTGCGGGCGCCGCCACGCTCGACCCGAGCGCGCTAACGAGCAGCGCGGCGAGCAGTCTGCGTGCGGGAAACATCTTTCAGGAACGTGAAGTCGGCGATCGGCATCAGGTGGATTCCGCTCAGGTCAGCCCGGGCCACCGCGACGTTGGTCTTGCACCAGAGACTGATGTACGGCGCGTCCTCAGCCACGGCTCGCTGCACGTCGCCATAGAGCGCGCGGCGTTGCTGATCGTCGGTTGACAGGGCGGCCGCGTCGAGCAGTTGGTCCACCTTCGGATTGCTGAAGAAGCCGCGGTTGAAACCCGACGGCGGCGCCTGGCTCGAGTGGAACACGCGGCGGAGGATGTCGGGGTCGGCGACGGCGCCGCCGACCCATTGCAGCGTGAACAGCTGAAAGTTCCCTTTGAGGACGTCGGCGTACAAAGTCGAGAATTCGTACGTGCGCACGTCAAGCGCAATGCCGACCGCCCGCAGGTTCTGCTGAATCACCGAGGACTGCAGGCGGTTGAACTCAATGTTCGAGATCTTCAGCGACAGGTGGAAGCGCGATTCGGGGCCATCGCCGTCGGGGTCACGATAGCCCGCCTCGTCGAGCAGTGCGCGCGCTTTCGCGGGGTCGTAAGCGAACGTGAACACGTCCGGCTCGAACGCCCACGACACGGGCGGCAAGATGCCGGACGCGGCCACCGCCTGGCCCCGGCGGAGGTACTGCACGATCGCCTGCCGATCGATCGCGTACCCGAGCGCACGCCGAACGCGCACGTCGTGAAGGATCGGATCGCGGAGGTTCACGCCTACGTATTGATAGTCCGTACCCGGCGACTGCACGAGTTGAAGCGCCGGATCCTTGCCCAGTTGATACACGATGTCCGGCGCCAGGTCGTTGACGACGATGTCCAGCGTGCCTTTGCGCAGTTCGAGTCCCCGCATGATGTCGTCGGGAACCACGCGGAGGACCAGGCCGTCGTTCTTCGGCCGGCCGCCGAAGTAGTCGTCGAACCGAGCCAGCTCGAGACGATCATCGGGGGTGTAACTGACGAAGCGATACGGCCCGGTGCCAATCGGATGCTCGTGAAAGTTCGCAGGGGCGCCGTTCGGCACGATGGGGAAGACGAGGTTCGCCGGGAAGGAGCCGAAGCGTTCCTTCAATGTGAACACGACGGTGTAGCGGTCGCGCGCGTCGATCGCGCGCACCATGCGGAACGCGCCCTTGCGCGGCGAGAGAAACGCCGGATCGAGCAGGCTTCTGAACGTGTAGACGACGTCCGCCGACGACAGCTCGTGGCCGTCATGAAACTGGACGCCACGCCGCAGCGTCACGATGTACGTCGTCGGGTCGGGGGTGTCGACGTGCTCGGCCAGCTCAGGAACAACCCGCAGGTGCTCGTCGAGCGTCATCAGCGAATTGAAGATCAACTGCGACGTCTTTCCGCTCACATCGTCGGTGCCGATACGCGGGTCGAGATTGTTCGGGCCGCTCGTCACGCCGACCACGAGGACATTCGGGTTCGCGCTGGCGCGCTGGAGGCATGCCGCGAAAGTTAAAAGGGAAAAGATAACAGTGAAAAGGCGAGAGCCGCTCATAAGTCCTTTTTCAACTCCGCCAGCAGCGCGAGCGCATCCATCGGCGTCATGTGATCGACGTCGATCGCGGCCAGCCGCTTGCGGAGGCCGTCATCCGCCGCCGCCTGGAAGAGACCGAGTTGCTGTTGTGGGTCGGACAGCGTACCGCTGACAGACGGCCGGCCGCCGCGCGTCAGCTCGTCGTGTTCGA
>JAYVMG010000530.1:0-6860 GCA_043759095.1 Acidobacteriota bacterium
GGCGTCTCCTCGACGATCAGGCGGTACGCGAGCTCGATCAGCATCTCGGGTCCGCCGGTTTCCGGCGAGTGCATGCCGCTGATCGCGTAGTAGATCGGCTTCGCGGTGTGCAGCTGCTGCTGCGCGCGCGCCTCGGTCGTCTTGCGCGGGTCGGTCAGCTCGCCGAGCATGTCGCGGTATTTGTCGAGGTTCTTGATCGCGTTCTCGTCGCCGATCGCGAGCAGGACGATGTCGCGGCCTTCTTCGGTGGCGCCGACCTTCCAGTACTTTGCGCGCGTCGGCGCGGCTTTCGCGAGGGCCTCGTAGTAGCGGTAAATGTCCTTCGCGTAGGTCAGCTCACCGGGCGCGCCGACCGCGCGGCCGAGTAACTTGAGCGGCGAGGGGACTGTGTCTGACGCGGGAAGATGATCCACGAGCTCGGTCGTGATGCGCGGATCCTGGAGGTTCTGCTTGATGGGCCTGGTGTACTCCTCGTCGACCTTTTGTGCGGTCGCGGGTTTCGCGGTCTTGGATTGCGCAGCGACCGGAATCGAGACGTAGCTCGATCCAGCGGCCAGCGCGAGGACTGCGCCAAGCGCGGCGATGCGGGTATTCATGCAGATCTCCTTGAGAAGCAATCTGCAATCGTAATCTGAAATCTGATCAGCGCGCGTGTCCGCGCGGTTGCGTGACCGCCGGACATTCCGTGACAAAGGGCGCGGATGGCGCCGTCGAACGCTGCGTACTGATCTGGGCGTAGCAGAGCGCGCGAGGCTCGAGGGCCCAGCGCGTGCCGAACGCGGGCGCGCGATAACGGAACGTTGGCGCGTAGTACGGCGCCGGTGCGAAGCCGGAGGCCGGCGGACCGGAGTAGAAACCGTCGATATGCGGTGTGTTGGGACGGTCGGGTCCGTGGCCCACGATCAGTGTCTGCGGTTCGGTCGACAGGTTGGACGCAATCCAGGAAGAGTTGCTGGCCGCATCGGCGCGGGCGGCCTGTTCACCTTCCTCGCGGCCGCTCTTGAGCATCGCGAGGATCACTTTTTCGCTCAGCCCTTCGCGCTGCAACGTGACGAGTTGCTCGGGCTCGATCGCAAAGATGGTGCGGTCGCGATCGATGAGCGCGAGGATCACGACGTCGGTGACCCCAGACTTCGCGAGCGCGAGAATCTGGTCCACCGTGACGGCCGCGACGGAGAGAGGCTGCCCCCACATAAGCAGTGTGATGGCGCCGAGGACAGCGGGCCGTCGGATCATGGAGCGCATGATGGCCCGGACTGCAACCTGCTGGCCAGTCGAAAGGGCGTAAATTCGAAGGAAACCAGGGGTTAGCGTGGGCCGGTAATGGACTCGGGTCAGGACACCATTCACGTGGAAGGGACAGTCCGTCCCACGGGCCCATCTGGTAAGCTTCAATTTCCCAGGGACTTACGGGGGGCGATGGGTTGTGGCGCCGGGTACATCCCTTGCCTCTGAATCTGATCGGGTCCAAGGAGTGTAGAAATGCTTTCGAATCGACTCGCATTTGCGGCGTTGGCCATCGCCTGTATCGGAGCCGCCGCTGGCGGCGGTTACCTGGCGTCCCGGCAAACCACCGTGCCGATGCCCGCATCAGCACAGGCTCAGCCGTCTGCTGCAGCAACGCCTGCTCCCGCGCTTGCTTCTTCGGCGTCCGCCGGCGTAACCGCCGCGACGCCTGCGGCGCCGGCCAAAGCCTTTCAGGAAACCGAAGCCGTCGTCAGTAACAGCGCACGGGCGGCGTCGACATCGAAGGCGAACGTCGCGAAGCGCGTGGAGCCGCCGGCTCGCAACAATGCCCGCGAGAATCGGCCGGCAACGGCCGTCGCGCGGCAGGAAGCGACGCCCGCACTCGCCAACAGCTGGCCGAGCAGCGCAGCCGCGCAGCCGCCGTATCCGTTTGCGCCGCCGAGCGCCGACGCCCCGCCGGCCGCGCCGCACCAGGAAGAGCGCGTGGCGCCGGAGCCGGCGCGCGCGCCCGAGTCGCCGCCGCACACGTTCGAAGAACTCGTCATCTCGAGAGATTCCGTGATCGGGCTGCAGACGGAAGGGCGCCTGACCAGTGAAACCGCGCGTGTCGAAGATCGCATCGAAGCGCGCGTGACGCGCGACGTGCGGGTGGGCGATCGCGTCGCGATTCCCGCTGGTGCGAGAGCGATCGGATCGGTGATGCAGGTCGAGCGCGGCGGCAAGTTCACTGAGCGCGCGCGGCTCGGCATCCGCTTCCACACACTCGTGCTGGCCGACGGCACCAAGCTCCCGATTTCCACGGAAACGATCTATCGCGACGGCGAGGCGCCCGGCAACAGCAGCCGCGCCAAAATCGGCGGCGCGGCCGTCGGCGGCGCGATTCTCGGCGCGATTCTGGGCGGCGGGAAAGGCGCGGCGATCGGCGCCGCAGCCGGCGCGGGTGCGGGTGGAGCCGCCGTCGCCGCGGGCGACCGAAGCGCCGCCACGCTGCCAGCCGGTACGACGATGACCGTCCGGATTCTCCAGCCCGTCACCGTCACGACCGACAACAAGTAATTCAGCGGTTTCTGCGTCGATCGTCGTGAACACCCTTGTGCGCAGGGACAATGTAGTTATAATCACTACATCGAGGAACCAACATGGGCAAATCTGTCAGCGCCGCCGACGCCAACCGCGACTTTTCGAAATTGCTGCGCGATGTCCGCAAGGGCGGCTCGTTCATCATTACGAACCACGGAAAGCCCGTCGCGAAAATCATCCCGTTCGTCGCTGAGGATCGCGTGGTGGACGCGGCTCGAACGACGCTTTTCGCCCATCTCCGCGCGCAGCCCGCGATCAACATCGGTCGCTGGACGCGAGACGAACTCTACGAGCGCGACTGATGCTCGTCGCGGTCGACACGAATATCCTCGTGTACGCCGAGGGGCTCAACGGCCAGCCGATGCAGGAGCGCGCGCGCGCCATCATCGAGCAGCTCGCGCCCGAATCGACGCGTCTGCCGGTGCAGACTCTCTGCGAGCTCTTCAGTGTATTGACCAGGAAGGCGGGGCGCACGCGCGCGAAGGCGCGCGACGCCGTGCTTCGCTGGGGCGACACCTTTCCGCTCATCGAAACCTCCTCGTCGGTTCAGCTGATGGCGATGGATCTGTCCGCTGATCATCAACTGGCCTTCTGGGATGCGATCGTCTTGTCAGCCGCAGCAGACGCCAGCTGCCGGCTGCTGCTCTCCGAAGATCTGCAGGACGGGTTCACCTGGACCGGCGTCACCGTCGTCAACCCGTTCGCGTCGCAACCCCACCCCCTGCTCGCCGCCATCCTGAGCTGAACCAGCCGATCGGTTTCTGCGTGTTCCGCGGGTTCTGCGTTGATCGTCTGTAGTTGCAACATTTCCCCGCGCGATCCCGTCATACCTTGTGACACAAGGTATGTCTCACGAAACCTGGCAGGAACAACTTCGGCGCGGTAGCCTGGACCTGGCGATCCTCCTCACTGTCTCCACCGGCCCGCGCTACGGCCTCGCCATCATCCAGCATCTCGAAGCGTTCACCGATCTGGTCGTGACCGAAGGCACGATCTATCCCATCCTCGGACGGCTCACGCGTGAAGGACTCCTCGACGCCGAATGGGTCGAAGGCGAGGCGCCGCACGCGCGCAAGTACTACAGGCTCACGCGGGCGGGCGCCAAGCGCCTGACGACCATGAAGGCCGAGTGGCGCGCGTTTGCAGACAAAATCGGCCGATTGATGGACGCCGCGGAAAGGCCCGACCATGCAGCTCTCTGAAACCGGCGAGTCGCGCGTCAACGGCTATCTTTTCGTCCTCGAGCGCTCGCTCAAGACGTTTCTCCCGCTCGACGTCGTCCGCGACGCGGTACGGGAAATCGAATCGCATCTGCGGGAGCGCGTAGCAGCCGCAGACGCCGCGCCAAATGAACGCGAGGTGATCGAGCGAATTCTCGCCGAGCTCGGCCCGCCGCTGCGCGTCGCGCAGGCGTACTCCGCTGAGCGGACGATCGACGAGGCGGTGGCCACGGGACGCTTCGTGGCGATCGTGCGCGCGGTCGGACACCTGGCGGGCACAACCGTGATGGGGTTTTTCGCAGCCCTCGGGCTGTTGATCGGGTACGTCACGGCATTCTGTTTCTTCGCGATTGCGGTGCTGAAGCCGATCTTTCCGAACAATGTCGGCGTTCAGTTCATCCACGGATTTCCGGTCGGCCTCAGCGCGCATTTTCCGGTGTCGGCCGACACGGACTTGCGCGGCGGCTATTGGATCATCCCGCTGGCGTTGTTCTTCGGACTGGGCATTTTCGTGGGCACGCACCGCGGCGCGCGCCGCTATCTCTCGTGGTGGCGCGGACGCCGGCTTTCGTAGCATGATGTGGCCCCACTTTCAGAGGAGCTGAACGTTATGCGTCTACATGCATCGCCGCTCGTCGCCGTCCTCTTTCTCGCCGCCGTCTTCACCAGCCGTCAGGCTGCCGCGCAGCAGGTGACCAGACAGACCGTGCCCGGCGTCACCAATTTCGCCAGACTCGAAACGACGATCGCCTGCGGCGGGGCGACCACACCCGAGGCGGTGCCCGAACTCAAGAAAATGGGCTACGCCTCGATCGTCAACATGCGCTTGGCGAACGAGCCGGGCGCCAACGTGGAAGGTGAAGCAGCGGCGGCGAAGACCGCCGGCATCAACTTCATCCACATCCCGTTCAACAGCGCGACAGCGGATCCCGCCGTCGCCGATCATTTCCTGCAGGTCATCACCGCGCCGGAGAACAACCCCGCGTACATTCACTGCGCGTCGGGCAACCGCGTGTCGGCGATGTGGATGATCAAGCGGATGGTGATCGACCATTGGGACGCTGACAAGGCCTACACGGAGGCCACCGCGCTGGGCCTCACGAACCCGGCGCTGAAGCAGTTCGCCCTCGACTACGCGCAGACGCACAAGCGCTGACGCGCGATGGGCGATGGGCGATCTGGCCACCGATCTGTCGCGGCCGGCGCCAGCTCAACTGACCTCTTCGCCCCATCTCATCCGTTCACGCTCAGGGCACAGTGCTTGCAGTCTTCGTGGCTGAAGGAGTCGTGATCCCATGAAACGCGTGATGCAATCTCTCATTCTTCTCTCTACGGTGGCGGTGGTACTTGCGCCGGTTCAGGCGCGCGCGGATGGATTTTTTACACCGTGGGTCGGGTCGGCCTTCGGCAGCAATATCAGGAACGGTCAAACCACCGTCGGCGTCAGCGCCGGCAGCATGGGCGCGGGCATCGTCGGTGGCGAAGCGGATTTCGGCTGGAGCCCGAGCTTCTTCGGCAACCAGAGCGATTTCGGTCACAACACCGTGATGAACCTGATGGGCAATCTGATTCTCGGCGTGCCGGTCGGTGGTCAACACGGCGCAGGCATCCGGGCACTTCACGACAGAGCGCCGCGAGCAGCCGAGGTTCGGTCCCTTCGGGGGTCGCGTCGATCCGGACGACGTTGAGGGCCGGGTCGAGCCTGGGGAGGAGTCCCGCGTTCAGGAACGACGACTTGCCGCCCCCCGAGGGGCCGTACAGCAGTCCGACGCTGAAGGGTGCCGCCCCGCCGGGGGTGCCGTCGATCCTCGACCGCCAGAATCGCAACGACTCGGGGAGGTTGTCTTTCCCGCGCGGACCGGGCATCAACGCCATGAACAGCTCGGCGTCGCCCCGGTCAAACGGCCGCAGACCTTTGGGCGCGACCTTCGCCGGGCCTGTGGGGGACTCGACCGCCGCGACGGAGGCAGCGGCCACGCTCGGGACCGCGGGGGGTTCGAGCCAGTCGCGAAGGTCCTCCGACAAGGCCACCGCCGAACCGTAGCGGTCGCTGATCCGCTTCGCCAGGCATGCCAGACAAATCTGTTCGAGTTCGCGAGGGATGTGTTCGTCGAACTGCCGGGGAGGCTTGGGGTCGCGTTCGAGGATCTCTTCGAAGATCTCCTGACGGTTCTGCCCGTTGAACGGTAGACGACCCGTGAGCCCCCGATAAAGGATCACCCCCAGCGCCCAGACGTCGGTGCGGCCGTCGAGCCGGTTGGTCTCGCCGCGGACCTGCTCGGGGGCCATGTACGACGGCGTGCCGGCCACCTCTCCGGAACGGAGCCTCTGCAAGTCCTCGTTCACCGCCAGGCCGAAGTCGGTGATGTGGGGCTCGTCGAAGGCGTCGACCAGGATGTTCGAGGGAGTTAGGTCGCGGTGGATCAGGCCGCGGAGATGGGCGTAGTGAATGGCTTCGGCGACGCGTGCGAGCAGTCTCGCCAGTCTCTGGTGCTCGAACCGTTCGCTTTTGAAATGCTTGGCGAGACTCTGCCCTTCAATATGCTCAAAGACCACGAAAGGCTCGCCGCTTTCGAGCTTTCCGACTTCGAAAACCGTGACGATCGCCGGATGTTTCAACGCCGCGGCGAGCCTCGCCTCGCGGATCAGGTTTTCCTCGCGCTCGCGGGTGCCGAGTATCCCGAGGCGGGCGACCTTGATGGCGACGGTCCGGTCGATCTCGAAGTGACGCGCGAGGTAGACCCGGCCGAAGCCCCCCTCCCCCAGGAAGTCGAGGGTCTTATAGGGTCCGATCCGCTTGGGCATCTCCTTGGAATCGGCCTTGCGCGCCGGAGGGTTGACGGGGGTTTCCTGCTGGGTCGGCGAGCCGACGCGGACGGGATATTCCAGCGTCGACAGCAGCGCATCCCGGCCGTTCGCGACACCGCCGTCGCTGTCGCGTTCGGTCTCCTCAAACACCTCGCGGACGACCAGGGTCTCGGAAGGGAAACGCGCGAGATACTCATCAACAATCGGGCTTTCCCCGGCGGACTGACGGAGTTCGACCTCGGCGGCGATCATCGCGCGGAGGAGCGCGGAGCGATTCGATTCGGG
>JAYVMG010000531.1:0-6856 GCA_043759095.1 Acidobacteriota bacterium
GGCGCCGGAGCTGGTGAAGAAATTCGTCGCGTTCGGCGCCAGCGTTCGCGCCGCGCAGTACCTGGTGCTCGGCGCCAAGGCGCGCGCGCTGACCAGCGGCCGCTATCACGTGAGCTACGAGGACATCCGCTCGCTGGCGCACCCGGTCCTGCGGCATCGCGTGCTGACCAACTTCCGGGCCGAATCCGAGGGGATCACGTCCGACGCGATCATCGACGAATTGCTGTCGGCGGTCCCGATACCAAAGAGCGGAATGTAGACAGTGGAACAGCACACCACCGTTCCGGGATCGCGATTCGTCGACCCCAAGGTTCTGACACGGGTCGGCAATCTCGAACTCCTCGCGCGGCACGTCGTCGAAGGCTTCATCAACGGCCTCCATCGGGCGCCGTTCTTCGGCGCGTCGATCGACTTCGCGGAGCACCGCGGCTACGTCGCGGGCGACGACATCCGCCGCGTCGACTGGCGGCTGTACGCGCGCACCGACCGGTTCTACGTGAAGCAGTACGAGGCTGACACCAACACGAACCTGTCGATCCTCCTCGACATCTCGCGGTCGATGAAGTTCGCCAGCCGAGGGATTCCGAAGCTCGAATACGGCTGCTACGTTGGCGCGTGCCTCGCGTACCTGGCGCAACGGCAGCGCGACCGGGTCGGCATGATCACATTCGACAACGACATCGTCACGCACATCCCGCCGTCGGCGAAGCACTTCAATATCGTGCTGAGCACGATGGAGAAAGCGAAAGCTGAGCGCCCCGGCAACCTGACGGTGCCGCTCAAGAAGATGGCCGAGCACTTCAAACGACGCGGCCTGATCGTGCTGATCTCGGATTTCTACGAGGAGCCGGACGCAATCCTCGAAGCGATCAAGCCGCTGAAGTTCCTGGGCAACGACCTGATCGTCTTCCACGTGCTCGACCCGGCCGAAATCGACTTCGGATACGACGATGCGTCGAGTTTCGAGGATCTGGAGACGGGTGAACAGATTCCGGTAGTGCCCGCGTCGCTCGCGAAGGAATACCGCGAGATGCTGCAGGCGCACATTGCGTCGCTGACGACAAAGTTTTCCGAGCATCGGATCGACTACACCGTGCTCAACACCTCGGAACCGCTGGACCGCGCGCTCTTCAGCTATCTCTCGAGCCGCGAACGGCTCATGCGGGTCAGGTGAGCATGAGCAAGTCTCAAGTCTCAACTCTCAGCCCTAGGCCCTGATGGCCTTCTTAACGCCGTTCTTTCTTGCCGGCCTCGGGGCCATCGCGATCCCGGTCCTGATTCACCTGATTCAGCGGGAGAAGAAGCGCGTCATCGAGTTCCCGTCGCTGATGTTCGTGCGCCGGATTCCCTACCAGTCCGTCCGGCGGCGGCGCATCCGGCATTGGGCCCTGCTGTTGATGCGCGCCGCGGCGATCGCGCTGATCGTGGCCGCGTTCGCGCGCCCGTTCGTGCAGCAGAGCGCGGTGGCCGCGGCGGTCGGCGGCGGCGCGCGCGAAATCGTCATCCTGCTCGATCGATCGGCGAGCATGGGCTACGGCGATCACTGGACCCGAGCGCAGGACGCTGCGCGCGCCGTCGTCCGCAGCCTGGGCGCCGACGATCGCGCAACGCTCGTCCTCTTCGACAAGAACGCGGAAGAGAACATGCGCGCGACATCGGATCGCACGCGACTCGAAGGCGCCATCGCGGCAGCCACAGTGGGTTCTGGCGCGACGCGATTCGGCCCGGCGATGAAACTCGCGGAAAGCATCCTCGCCCGATCGCCAATCAAGCGGCGCAGCGCGGTGCTCGTCAGCGATTTTCAGCGCAGCGGCTGGAGCGGATCGGAAGACGTTCGCTTCCCCGAAGGGATGACGGTCAGCACAGTGTCGGTGGCCTCACCCAACACCGCGAACCTCTCGGTGCCGTCCGTCGCGTTCGCGCGCGCCTCGTTCTCCGGCCAGGAGCGGCTGACGGTCACCGCCGGCCTGAGCAACAAGGGCGATCAGGCGCTGAAGGACGTGCCCGTCACGCTGACGATCGACGGTCACGAAATCCAGACCGGGCACGTCACCGTCGCGGCGCACGCGTCCGGATCGGTGTCGTTCACGCAGTTCACGCTGGCCAGCCCCAACGTGCGCGGCTCGGTGCGCGCGGGCACGGATCCGCTTCCGGCCGACAACACGTTTCATTTCGTCCTCGCGCCCAGCGAGCCGGTGTCACTGGTCATCGTCGACAGCGGCGACCGCTCGGCGTCGAGCCTGTTCCTCCAGAAAGCTCTCTCGATCGGCACGGCGCCGTTGTTTCAGGTGGACGTCACGTCAGCCGGCCGTCTGACGCCGGCCGCGTTCGACAAACGCGCGGTGGTGATCCTGAACGACACGATGTTCCCGCCAGCGGGCGGAGGCGGCGCGCTGAAGACGTTTCTCCAGCGCGGCGGAGGATTGCTCGTCGTCGCCGGCGATCACACGACGTGGCCACAGGGCGAAGCGGAGTTGCTTCCCGGCCGACTCGGCGCCACCGTCGATCGCACGTCAGAACGCAGCGGTTCGCTGGGTTTCCTCGACTACAGCCATCCGGTGTTCGAAGTCTTCAAGGCGCCCCGCAGCGGCGACTTCTCCGCCGCGCACGTCTTTCGCTATCGCGCGCTGCAGACGACGCCGGCCGATCGCGTCCTCGCGCGCTTTGATGATGGCGCGATCGCGGCGGCGGAGCGGACGATCGGCGGCGGGCGCTCGATCGTCTGGACGTCCACGCTGGACGATACGTGGACCGACATCGGCGTGAAGCCGGTCTTCCTGCCGCTCGTGCATCAGCTGATCCGGTATCTCGCGCACTACGAGCCGCCGACGTCGTGGCGGACGGTCGGGCAGGTGCTCGATCTGACGGTGCGCGCCAAAGGCCGTGGCGACCGCGCCGACCGCATCGTCGTCACGCCGTCGGGCGAGCGCATCCCGCAGTCGGGCGCCGGCGAGGGGAACGAGGGCCTGCTCGAACTGAGCGAGCAGGGCATCTACGAAATCCGATCGACTGGAGCCACCGGCCGGCCCGAGGCGATTGCGGTCAATATCGATCCGGCCGAGTCGGATCTGACCGCGATCGACCCGGACGAACTCGTGGCGGCCGTCACCGGCCACGCGACGCCGAGCGACGCGCAACCGGTGCAGACGCAGGAAATGACGCGCGAGGAGTCCGAGAAACGTCAAGGCCTCTGGTGGTACCTCCTGATGGCCGGGCTCCTGCTGCTGGCGGCGGAGACGGTGATCTCGAACCAGCTATCACGCAAGGAACAATTCCTATAATCTTCTCGTAGTGCAGGCCTTGAAGGCCTGCGTCGGATGGGCAGCCCTCAAAGGGCCGCGCTACCACCAGGGAGAATCGGCGCATGGACCCACGTACGGAGTTGGTCGACGTCATTCGTCGGGTACGCAATCGCTGGCGCCTGCGGCTCGCGCTGCGGGGCGCGGTGGTGGTGCTGGCCGGCACCGTCCTGGCGCTGCTCCTCTCGGCATCCGGGCTGGAGTCGTTTCGGTTCAGCGCGCCCGCGATCATCACCTTCCGGATCCTCACGGTCTCGGTTTTCGTCGGACTCCTGTTTTACGGACTCGTCTGGCCGCTGCGCCGTCAGGTCACGGACGCGCAGGTGGCGATGTATCTCGAGGAGCGCGATCCGACGCTCGAAGCTGCGATCATCAGCGCGGTGGAAGCGACGGCCGGCGGCGGATCGGCCGCGCACTCTCCGCGCCTCGTCGAAAAACTCGTCGAGCAAGCGACCGACCAGTGCCGGACTCTCGGCCACGGCCGCACGCTCGAGCGCACGTCGGTGCAGCGCCACGCAGCGGCGATGGCTGCCATCGCCGCCTTCGTGGCGCTCGCCGTCGCGTTCGGTCCCGCGTACATCCGCCACGGCCTGTCGGCGCTGCTCGTCATCTCACGCAGTGCGGAAGCCTCCACGCCGTACCGCATTGAGGTCACGCCGGGGAACGCGACGGTACCGCGTGGAGCGGATCAGACGGTGAAGGCGAAGCTGGTCGGGTTCACGTCAAGCGACGTCAGCGTGATGATGCGCGCCGCGGCGACCGGATCGTTCGATCGCGTGCCGCTCATCGCCTCGGCGCAGGCTGGCGCATTCGAGGGCATGCTCTTCCACCTCGAGAAACAGACGGAGTACTACGTCGAGTCGAACGGCGTCCGGTCGGCGACGTTCACCTTCGAGGTCGTCGATCTGCCGACCGTGTCGCAGCTCGATCTGGAGTACCGCTTCCCCGCCTACACCGGCCTCGCGCCGCGCAAGGCGGACGGCGGCGACGTCGCCGCGATCCGCGGCACGAACGTCATGCTGCGCATCGTCCCGACGATGACGACGCCGGACGGGAAGATTCTGCTGAGCGACGGCGGTGCGATGCCGCTGACGCGCCAGGCCGATGGATCGCTGACCGGCAGTTTCCCGATCAAGAGCCAGGGCTTCTATCGCATCGAACTCACCGGGCCGCACGGTGAACCAGTGGAAGCGTCTCCGCAGTACACGATCGACGTCATCGACGATCAGCCGCCGGCCGTCCACTTCACCAAACCCGGCCGCGATTCACAGGCCAGCCCGGTTGAGGAACTGTTCCTCGAAGCGCGCGCCGACGATGACTACGGTGTGAAGTCGCTGCAGCTGTTCTACTCCGTCAACGGCGGCGCGGCGAAGACGGTGAACCTGTTCAGCGGGCCGAAGCCGCTGACCGAAGTGAGCGCCGGGCACACGATCTACCTCGAGGAACTCGGCCTGAAGCCGGGCGACTTCGTTTCGTACTACGCAAAGGCGTCGGACACCGACGCCGTGCAGGGATCGAAGACGACGACCAGCGACATCTACTTCGTGCAGATCCGGCCGTTCAAGAAGGACTACAAGCCGTCGCAATCGCAGGCGGGCGGCGGCGGTGGCGGTGGCGGCGGGCAGCAGGTCGGTCAGCTGTCGCAGCAACAGCGCGAAATCGTCTCGGCGACGTTCAACATCGTCCGCGACAAGGCGAAGACGAAGCCGGAGAAATTCCGCGAGAACGTCGTGTTCCTCAACCTCGCGCAGGCGAAGCTGCGCGAGCAGGTGGAAGAACTCGTCGGGAAACTGAAAGCGCGCCTCGGCACGGTCGATCCGTCCTACAACAAGATTGCCGAAGCGCTGCCCAAGGCGGCGGACGAAATGAAGGCGGCCGAGTCCGACCTGAAGGCGATGAAGGCCGACACTGCGCTCTCGCCCGAGCAGCGTGCGCTGAAATTGCTGCAGGACGCCGAGCAGCAGTACGAAATGCAGGTCGCGCAGCAGCAGGGTGGCGGAGGCGGTGGCGCGCAGAGTGCGCTGGCCGACGACCTTGCCGATCTGTTCGAGCTGGAACTCGACAAGCTGGCGAACCAGTACGAGATGCAGCAGCGCGCCGAGCAGCAGGGTGGCGATCAGCAGGTCGATCAGCTCGTCGAGAAGCTGAAGGAGCTGGCGCGCCGGCAGCAGCAGGAGATGGAACGGCAGCGGCGCATGGCGCAGGCCGGCCAGAGTTCGTCGAGCGGCGGCAGCGCGTCGCAGCGCGCGCTGGCGGAGGAGGCGGAAAAGGCCGCGCGGCAGCTCGAGCAGCTGACGCGCAACGAGCAGCAGCGGCAGCCGCTGAACGACGCGATGAAGCAGCTGCAGGACGCCGCCGATGCGATGCGACGCGCAG
Source organism: Acidobacteriota bacterium (assembly GCA_043759095.1). Classification (GTDB taxonomy): domain Bacteria; phylum Acidobacteriota; class Vicinamibacteria; order Vicinamibacterales; family CAVVIG01; genus CAVQFC01. The sequence continues at coordinate 5,676 of JAYVMG010000531.1, forward strand.
CCGCCAGCGGAGCGAAGGACGGCGGCGCGCAGGCGAATCAGGCGCTCGATCGCCTGCGGCAGGCGCAGCAGAAGCTGGAACGGAATCAGAGCGGGCGCGGTGAACGCGATCTGCAGCAGGCGCAGCGTCAGGCTGAGGCGCTGGCCAACGAACAGAAAGAGGTCACCTCCGACGTCAACGCGCTCGATCAGGCGGAAGCGGGCGCGGGCCGTCAGGCCAAAGCGCAGGCGCTTGGTCAGCGCAAGGACGCGATGGACGCCAAAGTCGCCGACCTGCAGCAGCAGCTCGAGAAGATCGCCAACGAGATGCGGCGCGACGAGAAGGATGCGGCGCGCAAGCTGGATGATGCCGCGGGCAGCATCCGCGACAAACGCATCCGCGAAAAGATCCGCTACACCAAGGGCGCGCTGCAGGGCGCCGGATCGCAGTACGCGCGCGGGATGGAAGACGACATCGCCGCCAACCTTGACGCGCTGCAGAAGAAGATCGGCGACGCGGCCGGATCGGTGGGCAAGGCGGCGAAGCAGGACTCGATGGCGCGCGCGGCCGACAAGACGCGCGATCTCGTGCGCGGCATGGAGTCGCTCGACCAGCGCATGCGCCAGGGCGGACAGAAGAACGAAGGGCAGAAGGCTGAGGGCTCAGGGCAGGAGAAGAGCGATGGGCAAAAGGCTCAGGGCTCAGGGCAGCAACAGGGCAAGGGCCAGCCGGGCAAGGGGCAGGGGCAGGGGCAGCAATCGCAGGGCGGACAGAACGGTGGCGGCGGTGCTGCCAACGACAACAGCGCCGGCGGTCCGCGAAACGGCGCCTACGGTGGCGGCAACGGCCGCTGGAACGCCGACGACATCCGCCAGTTCCGCGGTCAGTTCCGCGAGTGGACGAACGACGCGGAAGGACTGCGGCGTCAGTTGCAGCAGGCCGGCGGCAACCCGCGCGATCTCGACGAGGTGCTGCGTGACCTGCGCGCGTTCGACAGCGACAAGGTGTTCGCCGACCCGCAAAGCCTCGAGCAGCTGCAGGCCGCCGCGATCGAGAAGCTGAAGAAGGTCGAGTTCGCGCTGCGTCGCAAGGCGGAGGCCGGCAACGATTCGCTGTCGCTCTCCGGTTCCGATCAAGTGCCTGACGGATTCCGCCAGGCCATCGAGGAGTACTACCGGGCGCTCGCGAAGAAAAACCCGCCG
>JAYVMG010000532.1:0-6852 GCA_043759095.1 Acidobacteriota bacterium
GAAATTACCGTGGCGCAGGCAGTCGCGCGGAGATGCGCCGTTCAACAGACCGAAGAGGAACCCGCCGTTGAAGGCGTCTCCCGCGCCCGTGGTGTCCACGGCGGCCACGCGCAGAGCAGGTTGGGTCAGATCGAGATCCGGCGAGACCCAGCGGCTTCCCCGCGGACCAAGCTTCACGACCGTGTTCGCCGCCGCGCGCCGCAGGCCGGGATTCCACCCGAAGTCCCAGGAGGTGGCGGCGCCGCTCGCGCGGAGCCGCGAGACCGCCTGCGCCCAGCGGCCGCATTGGCGCGGACACAATGCGAAATGCACGTGCGCCGCCGTTCGTCCGCCGATCGCCGACAACAGGCGCGATTCCAACCGGTCGTTGACTCCGTTGAAGGTGACGAAGGTCCGGTTGTTCGACGTGGACAGCGCGGCCGACACGCCATGCGGCTCGTGCGCGCGCCTGACGTTGACGACGTGGATGTCTTCAGCGCGCAGCAGACGCGATGCCGCCGCGCTCAGGCCGCCGCCGACGGTGCGCACGAACCGGTTCGTTTTCACTTCTTCGCCCTCCCGAGGCGCGTGGAAAAGATCGAGGAAGATGAGATCCTCGATCGTTTCACACGTTGAAAATTATCATAAAATCGGCCGATGAGTGCTTCCTCCCGCGGCCGCTGCCTGACCACCTTCACCATCGGTCTGCTCATCGTGCTGACCGGTCACCACGCGTTGCGCGCGAGCGGCGGCGCCTTGCCGCAGGACACCGGCGCGGCCGGCACATGGCAGCGGCTCCTCAAGCTGCAGACCACCGCCAGCGCGATGCACACGACGGCACACCCGGATGACGAACATGGCGGCATGCTCGCGCAATTGAGTCGCGGGTACGGCGCCCGCGTGTCGCTGCTCACCTTGAACCGCGGCGAATCCGGGGACAACGCCATCGGGCCGGAGCTGTTCGACGCGGTCGGATTGATCCGCACCGAGGAGCTGCTCAAGGCGGGGCAGTACTACGGGCTGGACCATCAGTACTTCACGACGGTCGTCGACTACGGGTTCTCGAAACAGCTCGAGGAAGCCCTCGTCAAGTGGGGACGCGACAACGTGCTCCGCGACGTGGTTCGCGTGGTGCGCATGGATCGGCCGTTCGTCCTGGTGGCGCGGTTTCAGGGGAACGAGCGCGACGGACACGGCAATCACCAAACCGCCGGCGTGATCACGCAAGAGGCGTACAGAGTGGCGGGCGATCCCGCCGTGTTTCCCGATCAGATCCGCGCGGGGCTCCGTCCCTGGCAACCGATCAAATTGTACATGGGCGGCATGCGCGAACAGGAAGACTGGACGCTTCGAACCGACACCGGAGAATACAGCCCCTGGCTCGGCGAGTCTTACCAGACCTTCTCGCGCATCGGACTGAGCTTTCAGCGATCACAGAATAGCGGACGACTGAACACTCCGGCCGGACCCTCCTACGGCTATTACAAGCGCCTCGCGAGCCGCGTCACGGCGCCGGCGAAGGAAACGAGCTTCTTTGACGGGATCGATACGTCGATCCCTGGCCTGTTCGACGCGCTGAAGCGGACACCGCCCGCGGGCGCGTCGGCGATGCTCGGCGCGATCGACACGGCGGTGAGAGACGCGGTGCAGAGCTTCACCGAGACGAATCCTTCCGCGACGGCGCCATCACTGGCCCGAGGCCTCGCCGTCACGCGCACCGCGATCGAGGCGCTCGGCGGCGAACCGGATGCGGTGTTCTTCTTGCGGATCAAGGAACAGCAGTTCATGGATGCGATCAACACCGCGCTCGGGATCGAACTGGACGCCATCGCGCAACCGTCCGGCACGAAGGCGCCGACAGGCCCGTTCGCGGCGTTCGCGCCGCCCTCCACGATGGGCCCCGCCGTTCCAGGGAGCCGCTTCGAGGTGCGCACCACGCTGACCAACCGCGGCCGCGCCGACATCGCGCTGTCCACACTCGAATTGCGTTCCGAGCCGGGATTGAGCGTGGAGAAAAGCGCTCCGGCGTACCCGTCGCTCGCCTACAACCAGTCTGCGAGCCATACATTCTTCGTCACGGTCGCGGACGATGCGCCGGTGTCGAAACCGTACTTCGCTCGGGGGTCGGTGGCGGATTCTCGATACGCTGTGGCCGATCAGAGCCAGCTGTACAAGCCGGTTGCCGACCCGACGCTGGTCGCGCGCGCGCAGTACGCGGTGAGCGGCGTGCCGGTCGAAATCCGTTCGACGGTGCGGCGGCGGGAACCGCACCTGCCGTACGGCGACGAGCTGCGCGAGCTGATGATCGTGCCGGCGATTGCCGTGAATGTGTCGCCGCGCACGGCGATCGTGCCGCTGGCGGCGCGCAGCAAACCCGTGTCCGTGCGCGTCGAGCTGGTCAACAGCGCCGATCCTGGCGTGGGCGGCCAGCTCGCCTTGCGCGTGCCGCCAGGATGGACGGTGGCGCCTGCATCGGCGCCGTTCGCCTTTGCGCATCCCGGCGAGCGGGCCGCGTTCCAATTCCAGGTGACGATCCCTTCGCTCGAGGCGCGCGCGTATGCGATCGACGCCGTCGCCACCGCCTCGGGGAAACGTTATCACGAGGGGTTCGACCTGATCGAGCACCGCGATCTCGAGACGCGGTATCTCTTTCATCCGGCCGCGACGACCGTGACCGGCATCGACGTGCGCATCGCGCCGGGGCTCGAGGTCGGCTACGTGATGGGCGTGGGCGATGACGTGCCCGCCGGCATCAGCCAGCTCGGCGCGGCCGTCACGCTGCTCGGGGAAGCGGATCTCGCGGCCGGCAATCTACGGCGATACGACACGATCATGACCGGCACGCGCGCCTATGCCGTGCGCGAGGATTTGAAGATCTACAATCGCCGGCTGCTCGACTACGTGAAGGAGGGCGGCAATCTCATCGTGCTCTACAACACGCAGGAGTTCGTGCCGGACACGTGGGCGCCCTTTCCGGCGCAGCTGCCGCAGCGCGCTGAAGAAGTGTCCGAGGAAGACTCGCCGGTGGAGATTCTGCAGCCGGCCAATCGCGTGTTCAACACGCCCAACAAGATCTCGAAGGCGGATTTCGATGGCTGGATCGAGCAGCGCGGTTCGAAGTTCTTCACCGAGTGGGATGCGGCCTACACGCCGATGATCGCCACGCACGACCACGGCCAGGACCCGCAACAAGGGGGATGGGTGACGGCGGTCTACGGCAAGGGGCACTACACCTATTTCGCCTACGCATTCCATCGGCAGCTGCCGTTCGGTGTGCCGGGCGCTTACCGGTTGCTGGCCAACCTGCTCTCGCTCGGCCGGCCCGACGACGCGGGCGCCGATCCGCGGCGGTAACGGGTGCCCGTACAATAGAAAACGCTGTAGTCTGGCGGCGCCGGTTCGGCGCTACCTACACGGGCTGGCACGCGCATCCCACGTCCGGATCGGGCGCTCGCGGAGAGCGGGGCGCCTGCTCGGGAAAGCGCACGGCGCCGCTCGCCTCGATCTCAGCCGGGAAGGCCGAATCGAGTCAGCATCTCCCGTCGCCCAACGCGAGTGATGCTCAAGGCCCGGCTGTCGAGATCCTGCACGACCCATTTTCTTTTCCGCGCGACCGTCAAGAGGGCCGCGCCGAGCGCTCCGCCGATGTGTGGCCGCCGCTCGCTCCAGTCCAGGCACGCGAACGCGAAGCGCCTGCGCAGCGTCCGCGTCGCCTCCAGATCGATTCCGAGCGCCTCGAATGCCTTCGCGCCGGCGTCGGTCAGATCGTACGCCGTGTTGCCAGCCGGCTCGGCCGACAGCCATCTGAGCGCCTTGAAGCGATCGTGAAGCGACACCGCCAAGGCGCCCGCCATGTGATCGTAACAAGTACGTGCGGCACGCAGACGGTTCGGTGTATTGGGGACGAACGTGTCGTGCGTTCGACCCGCGACGACACTGAGCGCTTCGAGCGCATCGGCGACGTTGGCCCCGTTCAGGCTGTAGTAGCGATGTTTTCCCTGGGCGAACACCTTGACCAGCCGCTCGGTTTTCAGCCGGCTCAGGTGCATGCTGGCGGTTGACGGGCTCACCTCGCCGACCATCGCAAGTTCCGTGCTGGTTCGCGCGTGGCCATCCACCAGACAGTAGAGCATGCGGGCTCGCGCCGGCTCGCCGATAGCCGCGGCGATTCTGGAAACGGCGATGTCCATGTGCGCGACATTCATACTGTGATGTTGAACGAATTATGCCAGTCCAGCAACCGGCAATCTGAACTGGCTTGATTACGGCTCACGGATCGTCGGCGAACGGCCACATCAACTGATTCGGCCCGTCGCGCTCGGTGTCACGTGATGAGGTCCGATAACGGCCAGGCACGGCCGCCGCCTGGACGTAACGTTGCAGACTCCGCCGCTCGTTCACGGGTGTCGTCCTGCGGCCCTGTAGGAGAGATTATTCTTGGTTGACCGGCGCGATCACCGTTCCCAACTCAGACTCGCGATTCGCGGATCGGCGTCGAACGCCGACCGGTCGAATTCCAGTCGCCGAGGCGGGCTGTTGCAGATTGCCCGTGCACCAGTCGGGCCGAGGTGCAGCCGCCAGGTCTGGCGCTCGATCGGCTCCCGCGACGTGAACGCGCCGCAGGTCAGAAGAGCGATATTGAATCCGTCGCGTGCGTCGCGGATCGACCGGTATCGGATCGCCTCCACGCCCGCCGCGCGCGCCGTTTCGGCGAGATCCTGAGAAGCCGCATAGTTGGTCGGATGCGACCAGTGAGCCACGTCGCGATCGAACGTGGCCGTGGTGAGGTCCAGGCCCGAGCGCGCGCTGAAGCGTGCCGCAAACGCTGTGTGCTCGCCGGCGTTGGCGGGCCACGGCGTCTGGGGCGACTCGGCAAAGAACAGCAGCCGATGAAACGTGAGCTCCGTCATGGCGGTGGCCGGGGTCTGCGACGCGTAGAACACCCCCGGCGTCAGGCCGGGCCGGCGAAAGCGCGAGCCCCGTGGATAGGGCGCGCCGTACCGGAACGGGGTGGCCAGTAGGTAGTGGAGGTGGCGGCACTCCGGCGGGACGGGCGGCTTGCTCTTCTCGAGCAAGTGTTCGAGCAGCGCCTGTTCGGCCAGCGTGTCCACCAGCTTCATGGTCGAGACGACGTGCTGGGCCTCGACCACGCGCCAGCAGCGGCCGGCCAGGCGGCGGGCGTTAGACGAGAGCGCGGCGGGCGTCCACGTAGCCAACGACGTTCACGAGGCCGGGGAGTGATTGGATCAACACACCGGGAACCCCTCCAAGCGTTGCGTGGTCGTTGCTCATCCACGCCCGCACCGCGGTGTCGTCGCCAGCGACGATGGCGTCGAGGGCGCGGAAGAGACGGAGGAACAGGATGGCCACTTCGAATGCCTTGTCGCCCGGCGCCAGCGTATACGTGCCCGAGCCCATGCGCGAAACGCTGGCTTCGGACACCCCCAGAATGCGGGCGAGCGCCTTGTTCGCGAGGCCGAGCGCGCTGGCGGCGCGCAGCGCGGCCTTGGTGACGACGGCGCCTTCGGCCGAAGGGCGTGCGTTGGCGGCTGGAGACGGATGCGACATTTCTCCAGAAAGAATACATCACATATCATTCAGGTGCAATACCGAGGTATGACTGACTTGATTGACGGACGCCGATGAAAGCGACCGTCATGCTACTGCTCCTGTCTGCCGCCACCCGTGCTGCGGCGCAGCCGGCGCTCACCCGGGATGACTCGGGCGTGACCGTGCGCGCGACCCGCATCACGGCGCCGATGAAAATCGACGGCCGCCTCGACGAGCGCGTCTACGAGGAGGTTCCCGCCATCACCGAGTACATCCAGCAGGAGCCGCGGGGAGGCGAGCCGATCACCGAGCGCACCGAGTCGTGGGTGCTGTTCGACGACACGAATCTGTATATCGCGTGCCGGTGCTGGGACACGCATCCCGGACTGCAACGCCGTCTGGCAGGCGAAAACCAGCCGGTTCCCCGGCGGGTGGATGGCGGAGATGGCCATTCCGTTCAAGTCGCTCCGCTATGGCCCCCGGGCGCGAGCAGATCTGGGGCATCAATCTCCGCCGGACGATTCGCGCAAAGAATGAATCCGCCCTGATCACGCCGGTCGACCGGTCCTGGGGAGTTATCGCGATCATGCACGTCTCGACGGCCGCGACGCTGGTCTGGCTCGAAGTGCCGCCCGCCTGAAAGAACTTCGAGATCAAGCCGTCGGCGATCTCGCGCGTCACGACCGACGCGACGGCGACGCCCGCGGTTCGCAACGAATTTCAGCCCGACGTCGGCCTCGACGCGAAGTGGGGCGTCACCAAGGGGCTGACCGCGGACTTCACCTACAACACCGACTTCGCGCAAGTCGAAGTGGACGAACAGCAGATCAACCTCACCCGGTTCAACCTCCTGTTTCCGGAGAAGCGTCCGTTCTTCCTCGAGAACCGCGGCTTGTTCGCGGTCGGTCGTCCCGGCGAGATCGATCTCTTCTTCAGCCGGCGTATCGGCATCAGCGATGCCGGTGCCCTGCTGCCCATCGCCGGTGGCGCGCGCTTCACCGGCAAGTCACATGGCGTCAACATCGGCCTGCTCGACATGCAGACCGAGGAGGTCGGGAACAGCACGGCGAACAATTTCTCGGCGGCGAGGGTGAGCAAGGACCTGCCGAATCGCTCGAACTTCGGCGCGATCGTGGTCAACCGGCTGGCGACTGGAGACCTGGCCGGCAACGACAATTGGAACCGGACCTACGGCGCGGACGGCCGGTACGGCATCGGAGACACGACCACCTTGACGGGCTTCGTGGCGCGCACGCAGACGCCGGGCGCAACCGGACGCGAGCATGCGTACAGTTCGGCGTTCGACTTCCGCAACCGCCAGTA
>JAYVMG010000533.1:0-2569 GCA_043759095.1 Acidobacteriota bacterium
AACCCGTATCGCGCCAGACACACACCGGTTGCTGCGGCCCGCGCCGTCCGCCAGTCGATCAGCGAGTCACCGACCATCAGGGTGGACGCCGCGTCCACGTTCGTGCTGCCGACGAGCTGACGAAGTCCCGCGGGATCGGGTTTGCGCGGAAACGGTCCGTCGCCGCCGAAGACCGCGGCGGCAGGAAAGTAGCGCGCGAGATCGAGTCCGTCGAGAATCCGGCGCGTGGCCGCCAGCGGCTTGTTGGTCAGAACGGCGAGCGCGGCACGGCGTCCGAGTGCGTCCAGAACTTCGGGGATGCCGTCGTACGGGCGCGTGTGATTCAACAATCGCGTCTCGTAGAACGCGAGATACCGCTCGAGCGCGTCGTGCGGACGCTCGACGCCGCTCGCCTTGAACGCGCGCGCCACGAGCGTAGCCGCGCCCTCGCCAACCATGGCGCCGATGCGCTCCTCCGGAAACGGCTTGGCGCCGCACGACACCAGCAACGCGTTCGCGGCGTCGGCGATATCCCGCCGCGAGTCGACGAGAGTCCCGTCCAGGTCAAACACGATGAGGCGGAAGCGTTCAAGTCTCAAGTCTCAACTCTCAGCACTGAGACTTGAGCGTTGAGACCTGAGAGTTGGAGACCTGCCAGGTGTTCAAGGCCTGTATTCCGCGAACGAGGTGGGCGTTTCCCAGACGGTGACACGCACGACGGGCAGGCCGTGTTCGCAGGCCTTGTCGAAGATCAGTTTGGCGATACGCTCCACCGTGGGGTTACTGTCCAGCAGATACACCGGCTCGCCGAGCTGTTGAAGCGGGGCGACGAGCGGATCATCGTGACGCAGCAGCATCTTGTGATCGAGTGCGGTATCGATCCAGCCCTTCATGATCCGCTTGATGTCGCCGAAATCGCACACCATGTTGCGGTGGTCGAGCGCATCCGTGCGGACCTCGATCTCGGCGATCGCGTTGTGGCCGTGCGGGTGCCTGCAGATGCCGTCGTAGTCGAGCAGCCGATGGCCGTAGCAGAACTCGATGCGCTTGGCGACGGAATACATACAATTCGAATTATATGTCCACGGCAGTGTTGCTCTCGGGCGGGCTGGACAGCGCGGTGCTGCTCGCGGACGAGGCGGCCTCTGGCGACGTGCATCCGTTGTACGTCAGCGTTGGTCTGGCGTGGGAAGCGGCCGAGCAGGCGACCCTCTCGATCTTCCTGGCCAGCCATGCGCTTGGCAGCCGCGTCCACCCGGTGGTGTCGCTCGGCGTCGACATGCGCGACGTCTACGGGCTCACACACTGGGCCGTGCGTGGACAACCGCCGGCGTGTCACACGCCCGAGGAAGACGTGTATCTCGCGGGACGCAATGTGATTCTGCTCGCGAAGGCGTCGATCTACTGCGCGGCGGCGAAGATCGACCGGCTCGTGATCGGCACGCTCGCGCACAACCCGTTCCCCGACGCGACACCCGCCTTCCGCGCCGCCATGGCGTGCGCGCTCTCGCTCGGCCTCGATCGGCCGCTGCAGATCGACGCCCCGTATGCGCACATGGAGAAGGCCGACGTTATCCGCCGCGGCGCCGCGCTCGGGGTCCGCTTCGAGCTGACCCTCTCCTGCATGAACCCCCAATCCGCAATCGAATCCGCCATCCGCCATCCGCCATCCGCCATCCACTGCGGGCGCTGCAGCAAATGCCGTGAGCGTTACGACGCGTTCCGGCACGCCGGCCTGACAGATCCCACCGCCTACGCCAGCTCCATCAATCTCGGTGAATCAATCCGGACAGCGCCGCGTTGACTCGCCGCGGCTGGCGACGTATTGTGCGCGCGTGGGATGGGCAGTGCCCGCGGCGCTCCTGCTGGCAGTGGTCACCGTTGGCGCGCAGGCGCCGCCCGACGTGGACACGCTGCTGGCGCGGGTCAGCGCGCGCGTCGAGCAGTACTACCGCCGGGCGCAGCAGATTGTCTGCACTGAGAAGGCCACCGTGCAGCCGATCAGCCGCGACTACGGCTCAACCGGGTTCGCGCGGATCACGGAATCCGAACTGCGCGTCGAATCAGAGACGACCGCCGACGGCGACAACCCGACGGGCGCGAAGGTGGTGCGGACGATCATGAAGGTCAACGGCCGGCCGCCGCGCGACAAGGACAAGACCAATCGCGCCGGCTGCACCGATCCCAACCCACTGTCAACCGAGCCACTCGCGTTTCTGCTGCCGGCGAACCGCGAAGGATACACCTTCACGTCGGCGGGATTCGGCAAAGGCAAAGATCGCAGCGCGCTGATGATCGACTTCGTGACCGCCCGTTCGAAAGACGAGGGGAAGCTGACCGAAAATAAGAACGGCGTCGAGGACTGCTTCAGCATCTCGATTCCGAGCGCGACGAGGGGACGTGTCTGGGTGGATGCCACCACCTACGATGTCCTGCGGATGGAAGAGCGCCTGGCGGGACCCGGGGACGTGCGAGTGGGCTTCGCGGAACAGCGGAAACACAACCTCCCCGCCTTCGTCACCGTCGAGCGGTACGACACGACGATGCGATACAAGCCGATCGTATTCGCGGATCCTGATGAAGCGATGCT
>JAYVMG010000534.1:0-17147 GCA_043759095.1 Acidobacteriota bacterium
GTGCTCGAGGCCGCGCAGATTGATTTGCGGTACGGCATCACGACGGTGCGCGACAGCTACGGCGCGCTCGTGCCGCTGACGAAGGTGCGCGATCAGATCGCAAGCGGCGACAAGACCGGCGCGCGCATTCTCGCGGCCGGCAACATTCTCGGCTGGAGCGGACCCTATTCGTTTTCGTTCAGCCGCGTCATGGGCCAGCTGACACTGTTCCAGGAGCAGATGAATGATTTCATCGCGCAGGGCGGCGGCGAAGAACTGATGGCGATGACGCCGGCGGAACTGCGCCACGCCATCGACGCGTATCTCGACAAGGGACCGGACTTCCTCAAATTCGGCGGCACCAGCCATTTCTCCGAGCCGACGTTCATCGGTTTCTCGCTGGAAGCGCAGAAAGTGATGGTGGACGCGGCGCACGCGCGTCATCGCGCCGCCGAGACGCACTCGACCAGTATCGAAGGGCTCCGCCTGTCGATCGCCGCCGGCATCGACGGCATCCAGCATCCGGAGCTGCTCGACGGCCGCGAGATGCCCGACGATCTCGTCACGATCATCGTTGATCGTGGCCTGAACTGTTCGATGCTCGCCAGCACGATCACCGGACCGGCGTGGACGCGGCATCTAAAAACACAGAGCGAGATTGCGAAGAAGCGTCTCGACGCGGCGAAGGATGCGCCCACACCCGCGCGCGACAAGACCAGCGCGGAACGCCGGAAGGACGCCGCCGAAGAAGGCGCGGACATCGAGATGCGGCGCACCAATGCGCAGAAGCTGATTCGCGCCGGCTGCCGCGTCACGCCGGGCGCCGACAGCTATTGGGCGGCGGCGCCGGAATTCACGCGGACGCCGAAGCTGCCCGAACAGGATCACGGCATCGGGACCATCATGGCCATTGAAGGGCTCGTGGAGCTCGGCATGACGCCGTCGCAGGCGATCGTGGCCGGCACGCGCAACGGCGCGTCGGCGGCGCGCGGCCTGAAGGACTTCGGCACGATCGAAGCAGGGAAGTTCGGCGACCTCGTGCTGCTGACCGCCGATCCGCTGGTGGACATTACCAATCTGCGCAAGGTCGCCCTGGTCGTGAAGGAAGGCCGCGTTGTCGATCGCGATCGTCTACCGCAGTCGCGCGTCCTCTCGGTCGCGCCACCGCCGGCTGCGCCGGGGACGAAGGATTTCTGAAGGAGCACATGCGCGACACCCGGCGCCTGTTCTGGACAGCCGTCTGGCTCGCCATCGTGTTCGTCGCCGTCAAAGCGGTCTATCTCGGCGTGCCTGCCGCGGCCACCGCCACCGCCTGTCTGGACTATCTCCGCGATCTTGCTGCCGTCTCGTTCGTTGACGTGCTGTGCGCCGCCGGCGTCTGGGTGTGCGGGCGCGCGGCCCTGTTGCTCGTCCGTGGCCGTCACCGCGAGGCCAGGTTCATCGTCTTTGCAGTGCTGACGCTGTCCGCTGTCTCGTCCATGTACGCGTTGGCCAGCGTGTATTTCTTCGGCGTCTTCGGTGGCTTCCTCACCTACCCGCTGCTCGCGCTGGTCGGCGACGTCCGCATGTTGCGCTCGTCGATCGCGGCGCAGGTGACGCCCGCAACGCTGATCGCTCTCGTGATCGTGCCGGCGCTGTACCTCGCTGCCGTCAGCGCGACGGTCCGCCTCGTGCCGGCGGCCGCTGTTTCGTCGTGGCGGCGCCGGAGTGTCGTGCTGCTGATCCTCAGCGCGTGGGTGATCTTCGGCCAGCAGTCGTTCGCGCGCGACTGGACGACCAGGCGCGACCGTCAGGCGGCAGCGAACGCACAGATCACCTTCGTTGCGTCGTGGTGGCAGATGATCACCGGCGGTGCTGTTGTTCGCATGGCCGAACAATTCGCGCCGGCTGACCTGACGGATTTCGAGCCGCGGCCGCGCGGTCCGCTCGCATTGCGAAGCGCGCCGGAAGCCCGCCTGATTGCCGCGCGGCGTCCGCCAAACGTGATCCTGATCGTGCTCGAATCGGTCGCGGCCGAATGGGCGGGCCTGAACAGCGGCGCCTACGACTCGACGCCGAACCTGAAGACCGAGTCCGCGCGCGGCATGGTCTTCGACAACGCCTACGCCCACATCGGCCGCAGTTCGAACTCGTTGGGCTCGATCCTGCTGTCGGCGTTTCCCAAACTCGACTTCCGGGATCTCACGGAAGAGTATCCGCGGATGCCGGGGACGTCGCTCGCATCCGTGTTTCACGATCGCGGCTATCGCACGGCGTTCCTGACGCCAAGTGATTTCGACTGGGCCGGCTGGGACACGTTCCTCGATCGGCGCGGCTTCGGTGAACTCATCGACCACCACGGCCTGCCGTGCCGGACGCTGCTGTCGTCGTGGGGTGTGGAGGATCGCTGCGTGGTGGACGGCATGATCCAGTTCATCGAGAAGGATCCCTCGCGGCCATTCTTTCTGATGGCGTGGACGCAACAGACGCATCATCCGTACGAGCCGACACCGGGCGTCCCGATGCTGGATTTCGTTCGCGAGTCCGTGACGGACGCCTACGATCTCAACCGCTATCTGAACGTGCTGCACGAAACCGATCACCATCTCGAGCGGTTGTTCGAGTCGATCCGCCGCGCCGGCTTGTCGGACGACACGCTGATCGTCGTGACCGGCGATCACGGCCAGGCGTTCGGCGCGCCGCACGACAGCTACATGCAGGGACGGACGGTGTACGAGGAAGACGTCAAGGTGCCGCTGATGTTCTGGTATCCACGGCTGTACCGATCAGCGAAACGCTCGGCGACGATCGGCAGTCATGTGGACCTGGCGCCGACGATCGCCGACCTCGCAGGCTTTCCGGCCGCGCCCGACTGGCAGGGCCGCAACCTGTTCGACGCGGGCCACCCGCCGCGGGCGTACTTCTACGTCGCCGAGGATCATTTCACGCTCGGCGTTCGCGAAGAGAACTGGAAGTACATCTTCGACCTGCGCGAAGGCGCCGAGGAACTTTACAATCTGACCGTTGATCCGACGGAGCAGCACAATGTGGCCGCGACGCAACCGGAGCGCTGCGCGCGATTGCGTCAGCGTCTGGCCGCGTGGACCGATGCCAACCGCCGGCAATACGAGAAGGTAGGCGCACCGTGATCACTCGCATCATCCTCTGCATTGTCAGCATGGTCGGCGGCGTTCAGGATCAGGCGGTGGCGCTTCGGGCGATCCTGCAGGCGCCCCGCCACGGGCGAACCGTCTGAAGAAGCTGGCCTCATTCCATTTCGGCCGATCCGTTCGGTTGGCGACGCGGACGGCGAGATCGCGGACCACCTCGACGTATGTTCCCGCCGCGGAGAAATCAATCGGCTGATTCAGATCGTCTGATGGCGCGTGGTATCGCTCCGCCGTCCACTTGGCGGCAATCGCGGCTTCCGGTGTGTTGATGTCGTAGCCGACTTTCATCGCCAGAGCAGGAATGCCGACCTTGACGAAGCTGTACTGATCGCTGCGCACGAACCGGTTGCGCTGCGGTTCGGGATCGACCTGCACCGTCACGCCGACCGCCTTGGCCGTCGCGCGAATGTCGGCGCCCAAATCGGATTCGTCGAGCCCGAGCACCATCAGCATCTTCAGCGGGAACAGCGGCAGGAACATGTCGGTATTGACGTTGGCGACGATGCTGGCGATTGGCACGGTCGGGTGGACGGCAAAGTAACGCGAGCCGAGTTCGCCTTTCTCTTCGCCTGTCACCGCGAGGAACAGAATTGACCGCGCCGGCCTTGTGCCTGACTCGTGCAGCGACGCCGCCACTTCGAGGATCGCGGCGATACCGGACGCGTTGTCCATCGCGCCGTTGTAGATCGTGTCGCCGTTGACCGCGCCGCCGATCCCCAGGTGATCCACGTGCGCCGACACGACGACGAACTCGTCGCGCAGCTTCGGATCCGACCCGCGCAGGATGCCCGCGATATTTTGTGACTCGACCTCGGCCCGCTCGACGGTGGCCGTGGCTTTCAGGCGGGCGGTCAACGCGAAACTCGGCACCGGCCGGTCGTTGTCCACACGCACGAGCACTTCGCCGAACGTGTGACCGGACCCGGCAAACAGCAGGTCCGCGTGGTTGGGATTCATCGTGACCGCCAGCTGCTGCCCTGGCGCATCGTCGAGCGCGGCGTCGGCGAGCGACATCGCCGGCTGGAGCCGCGCGAGCGTCGAGCGCGCCCATGGAATGTCCATACTCTTTGGGTTGGCGATGCTGATCGTGCCGATGGCGCCGGCGGCCTTGTACATCTTCCAGCGCTCGGCGGCGGATCCGAAATGCGCCTGCACCGGGCCGGGCAGCGACTTCGGCGTCGAGGAGACATAGACGACGATCGCGCCCTTGAGGTCCAGGCCTGCGAAGTCGTTGATGTTGCGCTCCGGAATGTTCAAGCCGTAGCCGACAAAGACGAGCGGGGCGTCGACTGCCGGCGCTGGATCGACGCGCAGGCTGATGTTCGCGTCCTCGCCGAGCGTGAGCGGTTCGGCCTTACCGTTCCTCACCAGCTCCAGGCTCGACTTCGCTTCGTTGATGCGCCGAGTGGTGAACGTGACCGGCTGGATGTAGCCGCCGATCCCTGCCGGCGCGAGCCCGGATGCTTTGAACTGCGCCGCCACGTACTCCGCCGCGCGCGTGTGACCGGCGCTGCCAGTGTTCCGGCCTTCCATCTTGTCGCTGGCGAGGACTTCGACGTGAGACCACCAGCGCGCCGAGATATCGGCGCCGCGCAGTCCGACCGTTCCCATCACCACTGCTACTGTCGCCACCGTCAGCACGCGCCGCATATTCGTGACCTCCTGTCGGGATATAGAATACCGCGCATGTCCTTCGCTGACGTTCTTGCCGGCGCGGCCGCGATCGCGCAAGCGCTCGTGCTCGGTCTGCCGATGGCGCCGGTCGAACAAACGGTCGGCCTGCAGTCCGACGTGCAGCGGCGGCTGATTGAATATCGTCAGCGCGAAGCGACCTTCAAGACCGGACTGAAGCCGTCACCTGGCGCCAGCGACGGTGAGCGCGCGCTCTACGAACGTCGCATGGGCATCGAGCGCGTCGTCGTGTCGCTCTTTCCTCGTGGGGACAGTCCGCGCATTGCGGCCAGCTACGCGATGGACGCTGACCTCGATAGCGGCGCCCGGTTCCTTGATGAGCTGCTTCGCGATCTCCCCGTGCGATGGCTCGCGCCGTACCTGAATCTCATGGCCGGTCACGAAGAACTGTGCCTCGGCCAGACGGGCGATGCGCGGCGGCACCTGGTGGCGGCGCGCGAGGGCGGTCATCCACTGATTCGCCTCGCTGCTGAACACCTGATCGCGACTGCCGACTGTCTCAAAGGCACAGGCCGGTAATATCCTCGGCCATGAGTTACAGCTGTTCGATCGTGTAGCCCTTGGCTCTGAGTTTGGCGAGTAATCCGTCGGGGCCGACGAGGTGCGCGGCCCCGACGACGACCAGCGCATGGCCGCGCCGCGCGAACAGCGCCTCGATCTTCGGCATCCAGTTGTTGTTCCGCTCCACGAGCAGCCGCTGGTACATCAGCGGATCCGATTTCAAATCCGCGAGCGCGATCGTCTCGACGGCTGAGAGGTCGCCGCTCTTCCACGCGTCACCCAGCTTGTTGACCGCGGCCGCTTCGGTGGCGAGTTCCTTCAGCGTAGCCGCCAGCATCCGATCTTGCTGCTCCATCGTCATCGTGTCGAAGCGCGAGATCTGGAACTCGGTCGTCTCGAGTCCTTGTACCGGCTTGCCGCCCGCTTTCGCCTGATCGTAGAAATGCTTGTCGAGGCCGAGCTCCGGATCGAAGCCGGCCTTCATCAGCTCCATCCCCTGCAGCACGATGGCCAGCATCCACGGCTTGAAGCGCATCAGCGGACCGCCGGCGCCGCCCAGATCGCCCGCCGCTTTCTGTACGAGCGCGAGCGTGGCGGGGGAGAGGACTTTGTCGAGCGACTGATTCGGCGGCAGCATGCCCTTCGACAGAATGCTCATCTGTGCCGACGGGTCGAGCATCTCGGCGAGATCCACTTCCTCGACCAGCAGGTCCGAGTCCTTGAACGCCGATTCGAGCGCCGGATTCAGCGGGTAGAAGCTGTCCGACATCACGTGGATCGATCCCATCAAGTAAATGGCGCCGCCCTTGCCGGTCGCTTTCCACGCGAAGGTTTTAGCCTGCGCCGCGTTGGCGGCGCCAAACAGGGTGAGCGCGACGGCGATCACGACCCGGCGGATGAACAAACGCGAGGTGCAACGCATAGGCCATTCTACCGTGCGAACCCTTCACCGTTCTGATGGTCGGAAAGACGCTTGGCAAGGCGTGGACGAAACGCTCGACCGCCAGGTGGCGATGATCCAGTCGCAGCTGAACGAGCAGTAACAACTCTCAACTCTCAACTCTCAGGGCTCAACTCTCAGACTCTCAGATGAGACTTGAGACTTGAGACTTGAGACTTCAGATTTGTATGAGCTTGCCGGGGTTCATCCGGTTGTCCGGGTCGAGCGCGCGTTTGATTGTGCGCATCACGTCGAGCGCTGGCCCATGTTCCCGCTCGAGAAACTTCATCTTTCCGATGCCGACGCCGTGCTCGCCGCTACACGTGCCGCCCATGGCCAGGGCGCGCAGCACCATGCGCTCGTTAAGCCGTCGCGCTTCTTCGAGTTCTACGGTGTTCGCCGGATCGAGCACGTAGATCAGGTGGAAGTTGCCGTCGCCGACGTGGCCGACGAGGCAGATCGGGAACGGCGCGCCCTCGTTGTCCTTCTTCGTCTCGACCACGCATTCGGCGAGGCGTGAGATGGGGACACACACATCCGTCGTCCACGGCGCCGCGCCGGGGCGGAGGGCGACCGCGGCGTACATCGCGTGATGGCGCGCCTGCCAGAGCTGTTCGCGATCCTCGAGGTGCGTCGCGAACTGGAATCCGCTGCCGCCGTGTTCGGCCGCAAGCGCCTGCACGGCTTCCACCTGATCGGCGATGTGGCGGGTGCTGTCGCTGTGAAACTCAAAGAACAGCGTCGGCGCGACCGGGTAGTGCGTCTTCGAGTATTTGTTCACGGCGTCGAGCTGTGCTTCGTCGAGCAATTCGATGCGCGCGATCGGGACGCCGAGCTGGATCGTCGCGATCACCGTTTCCACCGCACCCTTGATCGAATCGAACGCGCACACGGCCGCGGAGACCGCTTCAGGCGCCGGATGCAGCCGCAGCGTGATCTCGGTGATGACGCAGAGCGTGCCCTCTGATCCCACGAACAGGCGGGTCAGGTCGTAGCCGGTGGACGACTTGCGCGCGCGCGTGCCGGTCGTGATCACCGTGCCGTCGGCCAGCACCACCGTCAGCCCCAGCACGTTCTCCCTCATCGTCCCATAGCGGACGGCGGTCGTGCCGGAGGCGCGCGTGGCGGTCATGCCGCCGATCGTCGCGTCGGCGCCAGGGTCGACGGGAAACATCAGCCCGGTGTTCTTGAGCGCTTTGTTCAACTGCAGACGCGTGACGCCGGCTTCCACCGTGACGTCGAGATCCTCGACGCCGACGCGCACGACCGTGTTCATCTCGCGAAGGTCGATCGTGATCCCGCCGTGGATCGCGTTGACGTGTCCTTCGAGCGAGGTGCCGGCGCCGAACGGGACGATCGGCAGATGATGCGCCGCGGCGATCTTCACGATGGCCGAGACTTCGTCGGTCGTGTGCGGGAAGCAGACGACGTCGGGGGCGGCGGGGGTGTGGTACGACTCGCCATGGCTGTGATGCTCACGCACGGCCGAGGTGTCGTTTGCGCGCGCGCCGAGCAGGTGCTTGAGCGCGGCGATGGCGGAATCAGTTGACGCGCGTGTCGAGGTTGACATCGCCGCCCAGTATAAATGACTCAGCGCAGCGTGAGGACGTCGACGGACGGATAGCGCGCTTGGATGCTGGTGTCGAGGGTCACGAACATGGCTCCGACCGTTTCGGCGAACGCAGCAAGGTAGTCGTCGGTCCAGAGCCGATGACTGTGGTCATTCCGTCCAGAGAACGTGATCCAGAGCGATTCGAGCCCTTCTGGTTCGGACAAGATCCGCACTCGATCGTCTGCCATCAGCGCCTCGAATACGCGCCAGGCGCCACGGCGGGTGACGATGTCGCGATGCATGACGGCGGGGTTCGAGAGATGACGTAGGAGACCCATCTGCGTGACACGGCAGAACGCCAGCGTCTCCGATTGCGAATCCATCCAGGTGGAGGCGACCAGGTGATGCTGATGACCAAGTGACGAGGCGGCGACCCAGACGCTGATGTCGAGCAGTTGCGTCACGGGTCAGCGCAGCGATCGCTTATGCCGCTCGACATCGTCTTCGGCTTCGAGCCGGGCGAGGAGCTGGTTCGTGATGCGAAGCTTTGGCCCGCGCTTGTGGCGGATGAGTGGCAGCTTGACGCGATTCGGCGGTTTCGCGCCGGCGGCGCTGCGGTGTCCGAGCTCCACCTCGATCGCGCGGGTCAGCAGTATCCGCAGCGTCTCTCCCTGCTCGGCGGCCCGCGCCTTGAGCTCTCGGAAAAGTGGCGAGGGGATATCGACGGTGGTTCGTGTTCGCATAAACGCATAAAAGCATATCTAACGGCCGTCGTCAAACACAACGAACGGCTCGATGCGCCGAGCCGCTCATGAGCGTCAGTCTGCGTGGCGTGTGGCGCTCGTTGCGTCTGCTATCGCGCGCACGTGCGGATGGTTCGGGGCGGACACGATCGCGCGCTCGCCGTCCTGCGATCCGCCGACGAGGGTGGCGTTCTGCGCGTGCGCGCGACCAGCGCCGATCCGTAGTTAGCCGCACTGGCGGACGCGCGGAATTCGTGGCCGCAGCCGAACCGCGTCGCCGTGCCGCAGGCGAGGCATTCCGGCGCGCAGGCGGCGACCAACTGCTCGGCCTCGTCCGCTATGCGCCGGTTACGGGACGCTCTGGAAGTCGGCGAACGGGCGCTGGATGCGGTGGAGGAAGGCCGCTTCGAACTCGGCGCCCGCGCCGAGATCGCGCAGCAGGTTGGCGACCGCGAATCCGCCGGCTTCATCGAGCAGCCGCCGCGCGGCGAGCGCACTCGTGGCGTAGGCCAGCTGCGCCTGCGCACCGGTGAATCGTCCGAAACCGGACTGCAACGCGCGCAGCGGCACCGGCTTTTGCGCGGCCGCGTTTTTCTCGGCCCAGTCGAGGTTGCCGGTTTCCAGGGCGGTCGCGAGTCCCTCGTTCAGCCACGCCGGCACACCGCGCGACGCGAGCGTGCGGATCAGCGCGTGGGTGAACTCGTGCGACAGCACACGATCGAGCTCTTCGCGTTTGTCGAGCGCGCCGCGCATCGGGACGCGGATGGTGCCGTCGTACGCGCCGGCGGCCCATGACGGTGCACGCGTAATGTCGCGGAACTGTTCGCCGGTGTAGAGCACGACGTTGATCGGATCGAGCGGAAACGTCCCCACGAGCTGGCAGATCCGCCAGTAGGCCCTGTCGAGCACCTCGAGGGCCAACGCGGCGAGCTCCGCTTCGGCGGGTCCTTCGAACGACACCGTGAAGTGCGATCCGACTGCCTGCTGCATCCGATCGTGCAAGTCAGATTCGCGCTGCCACCGATCGAGCGTGGCTCGCGCGTCCTTGTCGTCGGGCGTCATGGCGAGCAGCGTGTCGTAGGTGCGGATCGCCGACGCCGGATCACCCATGCGGTACTGCATCTGTCCGAGCATCGCCCGCGCCTGCGCCAGCTTCGGATCCAGCGCCAGCGCGCGTTCGAACTCGTCGCGCGCATCGGTGTCGCGACGCTCGAGCGACGCCGCCATGCCGGCGCCCAGATGCAGCCGCGCGTTTTTCGGATCAGCGGCGAGGGCCTCGCGGAATGCCTCGGCGGCCGCGTGCGCCTGCCCGGCGTTCAGGGCATTCCACGCGCCGCGTTCGAGCAACGCCGTGCGCGGATCGATCTGCGCGCCGAGCACGGCGCAGAACAGCAATGGCGCGACGACGCGGAGCCAGCGGTTGATGCTCACGCGACTCCGATCATGCATGGTCGGCCCGGCGGATGGCCAGCACGGCGTTCAACCCGCCGAACGCGAAGGAATTCGAGATGGCTGCGCCGACGTCCATCGCGCGAGCGACGTTGGGCACGTAGTCCAGATCGCACTCTGGATCCGGGCCGGTGTAGTTGGCGGTGGGCGGCACAATCCCATGACGCGTGGCGAGCACGGCGGCGATGCACTCGAGCGCCGCCGACGCGCCCATCGCGTGACCGTGGACCGCCTTTGTTGAACTGATCGCCAGCCGCGGCGCGTGCGCGCCGAATGCGCGCTTCAGGATGGCTGTCTCAGTCGCGTCGTTGAGTCTTGTCGCCGTCCCGTGTGCGTTGACGTAGCTGACGTCCGACGGCGTCAGCCCCGCCTGCGCGAGCGCGGTCGCAATCGCCTGCGCCGGCGCATGCGTCCCCGGCTGCGTGATGTGTGATGCGTCCGCCGTTGCGCCGTAGCCGGCCAATTCCGCCAGGATGGTCGCCCCGCGTGCTGTGGCGCGTTCCCATTCCTCGAGTACGACGATGCCGGCGCCTTCGCCGAGGACGATGCCGAGTCGATCGAGACTGAAGGGCCGGCAGGTGCGCGCCGGATCCTCGGTCGCCGGCGCGAGCACGCGCATGCTCTCCCAGGCCCGCACCACGCCCGGCACGATTGGCGCGTCGGCGCCGCCGGCCACCATCACATCGGCGCGCCCGGCGCGGATGATTTCAGCTGCCTCACCGATGGCATGTGCGGACGCCGCGCACGCCGTGCCAAATGACAGCGCCGGCCCGCGCAGCCGGAAACGCATGCTCACGTGCGACGCCGCCGCGTTGTTCATCATGCGCGGGATGGTGAACGGGTGCACGCGCGTCGCGCCGCGGATGTAAAGCTGCTCGTAGCCCTTGTCCTGCGTGGCTGCACCGCCCATCGCACTGGCAATCGCGACGCCGGCACGGTCGCTCTCGGCCTCGGTCAGTTCGAGCCCTGCCGCGCGGCACGCTTCGTCGGCGGCAACCAGCGCGTACTGCGCGAACGGATCGAGCAGCGGCAACAGGCTCTCCTCAAAATATTGTACGGGATCGAACACCGGCACTTCGGCGGCTACCTGCGCGAGATAACCGGAGGGATCGAAGTGGGTAATGCGGCGGATACCGCTCCGGCCCTGGACGAGGCCGTCCCAGAACGCGGGGACGCCGACGCCGAGCGCCGAAATTGCGCCGAGGCCCGTGATCGCGACGCGCCTCATGCCGGGATCCTCAGGACGTTCCGGTGCGTGAGGATCCGGCGGCGCCCGCGTTGAGTTCGCGCAGGCCTGCCACGACGTCGCCCACGCTGCGCAGCGACCGCGCGACATCGTCGGGGACGATGATTCCGAATTCGTCTTCGAATTTGAACAGGAGGTCTGCCGCGTCGAGCGAATCGATGCCGAGCTGCTCGAACGTGGTGGCGGCCGTGAGGCCGGCCGGATCGAGATGTTTGTGCTTCGCGATGATCGCGATCACGCGAGGTTCAAGAGTGTCGGACACGGGCCCCATCATACTGAATTATTGTTCCCGAACATCCAGATGCTATTCTTCTGAGAGAGACCGGTCCCCATCCATGCCTGTGCCAACAGCTGCCGTCGTCGAAGAAGGTGTGATTGACGTGTTGAAGAACGTCAGCCGCCGTCCCATCGAGCCGACGCTGGCGAGCGATCTGGTGGCGGACCTTGGATTCGACTCGCTGCAGGTGCTCGAGCTCATCGCCGAACTCGAGGACCGCTTCGACGTGTCCATCCCGCTCAACGACGTGCCGGTCACCCGCACCGTGGCGCAGGTCGTGGCGCAGGTGGTGCGGCTCATCGAGGAACGGCCGCCGATCTGATGGCCAAGCTGCGGACGCTGCCCGAGGCGCTGGCCGAGGCTGCGCGCGACGGCGCCGGTTATTGCTTCGTCGTCAACGGCGTCGACAGGCATCGAGCGTACGCGGACGTGCGCCTCGCCTCGTTTCGCATCGCGCGCGCGCTGCGCGAGTCGGGACTGCGCCGCGGCGATCTCGTGGCGCTGGTGCTGAGCGACGCCGAACAGTTTCTCGAGTCGCTCTTCGGCGCCTCGCTGGCGGGAGTGATTCCTGCCTCTCTCTATCCGCCGGCGGCGACCAGCGGCGACCTGTCGCGCTATCTGGAACTGACCGCCGGCATCTTGCGTGCCTCGGGCGCCCGTGCCGTGGTCACCTCGCGCGGGCTCGCGCCGGCGTTCGACGCGCTGCGCGCGACCTGTCCGGATCTCGAACTGATTCTTCCGATCGAAACACTTGATGCGCCGGCGGTCGAACCCGATGCGCCGCCGGCCCTCGACGACATCGCCTTCGTGCAGTTCACCTCCGGTTCCACGGCGGCGCCGAAGGGCGTCGTGCTGACGCACCGCAATGTCTCGGCCAACGTGAACGCGATGAACGGGCCTGATGGTGTCGCCACCGGCGATGGTGACGTGGCGGTCAGCTGGCTGCCGCTCAATCACGACATGGGACTGGTCGGCATGGCGCTCGGTCCGCTGTACGCCGGCCGCTCGTGCGTGCTGATGACGCCGCAGGCGTTCGTGAAGCGGCCCGTCGAATGGCTCCGTGCCCTGACGCGGCACCAGGGCACGATCAGCTTCGCGCCAAACTTTGCCTTCGACTTGTGCGTCCGACGAGTGAAGGATGCGGATCTCAGCGGGCTGGATTTGTCGCGCTGGCGCATTGCCGGGTGTGGCGCCGAACCGATTCACGCGCCGACGCTGAACGCTTTCGCCGAAAAGTTCGCGCCCGTCGGATTCAGCGCGACCAGCTATCTTCCCAGCTACGGCCTGGCCGAGCACGTGCTTGCGGCGACGTTTGCCCCGCGCGGGAGGGCGCCGCGGGTCGAGGAACTGACGGCCGATGCACTGACCGAGCGTCGCGTCGCACAGCCGGCGCGTGACGAGGATCTGACCGTGACCCTCGTCAGTTGCGGACGCCCGTTCCCCGGCCATGCGATTCGGATCGTCGCCGATGATGGTCGGGCGCTGCCGGAGCGCCAGGTTGGCGAGATTCTCCTCAGCGGTCCGTCGGTGATGCTGGGCTACTATAGAGAGGCGGCGTTGACGGCCGAGGCCATCCGCGACGGCTGGCTGCACACCGGAGACCTCGGATACCTCTCGGATGGCGAACTCTACGTCTGCGGCCGCGCCAAAGACGTCATCATCGTCAACGGACGCAAGTACCACCCGCAGGATTTCGAGTGGGCGGTGGACAGTCTGACCGGCGTCCGGCGTGGACGCGTCGTCGCATTCGGCACCGCGACGCCGGGACGTCCGGATCGCGTCGTGATCGTCGTTGAGCCGAGCGGCACGGTGCCGGGCGGCACGCTGACGGAGGCGATCCGCCGGCAGGTGAGCGACCTGTTCGGGCTGTACGTCGACGAGGTCGTCCTCGTGCCGAGCGGCACGGTGGGGCGGACGACGAGCGGGAAAGTGCAGCGCACGGCGACCAAGGCCCGCTACGAACAAGGTCAGTTGCTGGACGAACGAGCCGCAGACGCAGGGCTCAGGGCAGAGGGCTAAGGGCTGATGGATCTCCTCGACAAATTGCGGGCGGTCACGGCGCGGTGCGAGAGGCTTGCCGATGGCGCCGCCATGCCCGGCAACACGGTCATCGACCGCGTGCTCGGCCCGTGTGAGGTCGTCGTGCAGGGGCGTCCGACCCTGATGTTCGGGTCGAACAACTACCTCGGGCTCACCATGCATCCCGAGGTGGTCGAAGCGGGGCGCCAGGCGCTGCTCGACTACGGCACAGGCACCACCGGATCGCGGACGGCCAACGGCACCCTCGCGCAGCACGAGGATCTCGAGCGCCAGATCGCCGACTGGTTCGGCAAGCGCCACGCGATTATTTTCAGCACGGGCTACCAGGCCAATCTGTCACTCGTCGGCGGGCTCTGTGGGCCGGACGATGTGATTCTGATCGACGGCGACAGCCACGCCAGCATCTACGATGCGACGCGTCAGACCGCCGCGCAGGTCATCGGGTTCCGCCACAACTCGCCTGAAAGCCTGAACAAGAAACTCGAACGCCTGCCGCGCGACAGCGGCCGCAACCGGTTGGTGGTGGTCGAGGGACTGTATTCCATCCGCGGCGACGTGGCGCCGCTGCGCGAGATCGTCGACGTGTGCCGCGCGCACGGCGCATATTCGCTGGTGGATGAAGCACACTCGCTCGGCACGTATGGCGAGCACGGCCTGGGCTGCGCCGAAGCGCAAGGCGTGCTCGCTGAAGTGGACTTCGTCGTCGGTACCTTCTCGAAGTCGCTTGCCGGCATCGGCGGCGTGTGCGTGTCCGATCATCCTGAACTGCGCGCGCTGCATTTCCTGGCGCGCGCGTACGTGTTCACGGCGTCTGGATCGCCGTCCAACATCGCCAGCGTCAGCGCGGCGGTGCGTGTGGTTCGCGAGCATCCGGAACTGCGCGATCGGCTGTGGGCGAATGTGCACCTGCTGCGCAAGGGTCTGCAGGATGTCGGCTATGTGATCGGCGACAGCGCGTCACCGATCGTGCCGATCCTGATCGGCGACGAGCACCGCACGGTGGCGCTCTGGCAGCAGCTGCTCTCGGCGGGGCTGTACGTGAACGTCATCCTGCCGCCCGGCTGCCCGAAGGACGATTGCGTGCTGCGCGCGAGCTGCTCGGCCGCTCACACGGCAGAGGACATCGCCCGCGCGGTGGCAACCTTCGCTCGCGTCGGCTCTGAGCTCGGCGTTACCAGCGTCGCGCTGTCATAACCGGCCTTCCGAACGATACCAGCGCCCCATCCCGGCTATGCCGTCGCTGAGTTCGACCCGCGCGACGACGCCAAGCCATTCACGAAGCCGGTCGACCCGGCAGACGAATCCATCCGACGCCATCTCGGCGTAGCGCCAGCGATTGATCGAGGCCACGCGGCCGCTGATCAGCTCTGCGACGTCACCGCCCGCCGCCGCCATGCGCGTGAGCACGAGCGGCACACGGATGATCGAGGCCGTTCCACCCGAAGCGTCGCGAACCGCTTCCATCAGCTCACGTGTGGTCACCGGACGAGGGTGACCGACGAACACTGTGCCGATGACGTCGACGTCGATTGCCGCGACAATCGCGCGCACGACGTCGTCGATATGGATGAACGTGTAGGCGGCGCCCGTGCGTCCCACCAGCGGCAGAATCCCGAACGTCGCGGCCTGGAACAGGGGAAGCAGCGCGTCAGTGCCAGGGCCGTACACGGCGCCGGGACGCAGAATCGTCCACTTGAGACCAGGCGTGGCGACGACCACGCGTTCTCCTTCGAGTTTGCTGCGTCCGTAGGGTGTGATGGGCGCGGGCGCAGCGTCCTCGGTGCGCGGCGCGGATGGTGGCGCCGGTCCCGCCGCCGCAAGACTCGACACGTGAATCAGTCTCGCGCCGGCCGCCGCCGTGGCTTCGGCGACGGCTCGCGTCCCGTCGACGTTGGCGGTGAACAAATCCCGCTCGCGTACCGCCGCCGTGAGGCCCGCGAGATGCACGACGGTGTCGACGTTGCGGAAGGCGTCTGCGAGTGTCGAGGCGTGAAACGGCCGCGCGATTGTCACCGGGATGTCGCCGCGCGCGGCGAGCGCGGCTGTCACGTGGCGGCCGATGAACCCGCTGGCGCCCGTGACCGCCACTCGACGGATCACACCAGGGCTTTCTGGAAAATCCGGTAGGTCTTGTAGCGGCGCGCGCCGGCGTCCTCAGCGGGCTGATTGATGTTGCGGTTGTCCTCGAGGATCCACGAGAACTCGACGCGTTTGTACTGGCTGCCGACGGACTGCTGATGCAGTTGCGCGATGAGCACGTGGTACAGGCCTGACACGCGATACTCCGGATCGATGCCGAGCAGCAGCAGACGCGCCTGGTCGATGCGGCGGCGCCGCGTCAGCAGGTTGAACAAGCCGAGCGGAAACAGTTTGCCGTTCGTGCCACGGAGCGCCTGGTTGATGTCGGGCAGTGCGACCGCGCAGGCGACGAGGCGGCCCTTCGCTTCGGCGACCACCGCGCAGCGTGGCTCGAAGATCATCTTCATCTCCTTCGCCATCGCCGCAAATTCTTCCTTCGTCGGCGCCACGAACCCCCAGTTGTCTTCCCAGGCGCTGGTGTACAGCTCGCGCAGGCGATCGATCTCGCGCGTGAACTCCGCCATGTTGATCTGGCGGACGGTGAGTTGCAGGGTCTGCCGTCGACGTTCGGCTACCTTCGCGAGCAGCGGCGGCACACCGCGCTGGAGATCGTACAGCCAGGCGAACAGATCTTTCACCTTCCGATATCCCGCCTGCTCGATGAATCCGGCGTACTCCGGCGGGTTATGCGGCATCAGCAGCATCGAGTCCGTGTCGAAACCGTCGATCAGCAGACCGCACATGTCGTTTTGTGACGGACTGATCGGTCCGCGGACGTGCGTGCGCCCGCGCGCCCGTGCCCACTCTTCAACCGCCGCCAGCAGCGCGCCGGCCGCCTCCGCATCGTCCGCTTCGAAAAAGCCGAACATCGCGACGTTGTCGCCATGGGTCTTCTGGTGCAGATCGTCGTCAATCGCCGCGATGCGTCCGACGATGCGATCGCCGCGCCAGGCGAGCAGCAGTTCCATCTCGGCGTGCGCGAAGAACGGGTTCTTGTTCCGGTTGATGCGATCGTGCTCGCCGAGCCGCAGCGGCGGCACCCAGTGCGGGTCGCCGGCGTTGCGCTCGTACATGTAGTCGACGAACCGACGAGTCTCGTGTCGTGTCCGGACCGGACGAATCTGCAGCATGGATGCGTGTGTTACTGTACCACCGGCATGCGCGAACGGTCCGAGTGGGAGACAGTGTTCGAGCGGTTTCCGAGCGGCCCGACGCCGATCGTCGGCCCGATCGAAGTCCTCGTGCATGACTGGTCGAAGCCCGCCGACGGCCACCCGCGCCTGTTCAAACAAGGCGCGCTGGAATGGCTGACCACCGGACACGCGGGGCTCGTGCTCGCCATTTATTCATTCCTGTCGGGGCTGATGTTCTGGGCTGGCGCGCGCGAAGGACTGACTGTGTCCGTGCTGGCATGGCGCGGCGCTGCTGGACTCGTTACCTGGACACTCACTGAGTACGTGATGCATCGGTACGCGTTTCATTTCGTGCCGCACAGTCGCG
>JAYVMG010000535.1:0-2567 GCA_043759095.1 Acidobacteriota bacterium
GTGCTCGAGCGCGACGGGGTTGCGCTTCTGCGGCATGATGCTGCTGCCCTGCACGAAGCCGTCGCCGAGACGCAGGTAGCCGAACTCCGCGGTGCTCCATAGCAGCATGTCCTGCACGAAACGGCCGTTTCCCGTCAGCAGCACGCTGGCCGCCGATGTGCTCTCGAGTAGGTAGTCCACGGTCGCGATGCTGCCGTAGGTGTTGCACGTCGGTTCGCGGAAGCCGAGCAGTTCCGACGTCAGCGTGCGATCGATCGGAAAACCGGTTCCCGTGATCGCGCAGGCGCCGAGCGGATTGCGGTTCGTGCTCTCGAACGCGGCGACGAGGCGCGTGCCATCGTGTTCGAGCTGTTCGAGGACCGCGAGCAGGTAGTGCGCGACGGTGCTGGGCTGCGCGCGCTGCGTGTGCGTGTGCAGCGCGAGGACCGTGTCGCGATGGCGATCGACGAGATCCAGCAGCGAGTGCCGCAGCGCGAAGGTTGCCGCCAGCAACCCCAGGATCAGGTGACGCTGCTGCATCCGGTACATCGTCATGTCGATGTCGTTGCGCGAGCGCGCCGTGTGCAGCCGTCCCGCCACATCGTCGCCGGCAGACTGGATCATCAGGCGTTCGACGTAGCAGAAGAGATCCTCGTACGTGCCGTCGTAGGTGACCTTGCGGATCTCGTCCTGCGAGATGCCATCGAGCGCGACGCGCAGTACGTGCGCGTCCGCGGCGGACACGATGCCGGTGTCTTTCAGCATCACGAGATGCGCGTAGTTGATCGCCATCAGCGGCGACAAGAGCAGTGCCTTGGCGTCCTCGAAATTTTCGTTGAGAACGCAGGTCACGTACTCCGGAGCGAATCTCATCGGTGGAAGTATATCGAGTTCGTCAGGTGGGCGCGGAATGCGGTCGCGTTGCAAGATCGCGAGTCGTACGACGAGCGCGGGGCCTGTCCGCGAACAGCCCACTCGGGTGCTCGGCGAAGAGCGCCCTCACGAGTGACGCCTCCGCGCCCGAGCGGGCGCCCGTTCGCGGCCACCCGCTTCGACGTTCCGACGGGGGCCCGGATTCCGCTCAAGAGGCCGCCAGCGTCGGTCTACTCGGTGACTCGCAGGCTCCGACGCGCGCGCAGGGAGCCACACTCATTTTTCCATAGGCATGTTCGACGACGCTGACCGGGCAGCTCACTGTGCCGGAAGAGCGCGACTCGATTCGTGCAGATGGGCCATCTTCCAGGTGTCATTCTGTCGCGCCCGGCTCCCGATCGCCGAACCACGCTGGCCGTCAGACAGAATTCAAGAAAACCTCTTCGTTTCATTGGTCGCTCCGGTCTCGGTCCACGCTCATCAAAGGCCGCCGTGGCTATGGCAATGTCAAATGCGATATCGAACGCGTCTCCCATCCCGCCGGCGCCGATAGCAGCAACGATCTCATCGGGCTCGAGGTGCGCGCAAATTCGCCTGCTCTGCAGGGTAGGATACTCGTCATGCGGATGAAGTGGTCGCTCGCTCTTGCCCTGACCGGCGCCGTCGCCATCGGGCCAGCCGTCGCGTCCGCCCAGTTGTCGCGTCCCAGCGGGAGCGGAGCCGCCATTGGGCACGTGCACATCAACGCTCGCGATATCGAGGCGCAATCGCGCTTCTGGACGACCCTAGGAGGCCGGATCGTCCAACGCGAGAAGCTGACACTGGTCCAGTTTCCCGGCATCTACGTGATCCTTCGCAAGCAGGAGCCGACCGGAGGGACAGTGGGATCCAGTCTCAACCACTTCGGATTCCTGGTGAAGGACTTCGCGGCATCGGTCGCCAGGTGGAAGGCGGCGGGGCTGGACTGGGAACCTGTCGTGAATCCGCAGGTCGGACAAGGCTTTCTGAACGGACCGGACGGTGTCCGGGTCGAAATCTACGAAGACAGATCCATGACGGCGCCCATGCAGATGCACCACATCCATCTGCTCGTGCCCGATCCTGTGGCGGCACAGCAGTGGTATGGCGAACGGCTTGGTGCGACCGCGGGAACGCGACTCGGTGGCATCGGGCTGCCCCGCACGCAGTTCCTCACGGTCAACGTGCCCGGGACCGAGATTACCTTTAGCAAGAGCACCGAACGGCTGGCGCCGACCAAGGGCCGCTCGGTCGATCACATCGGCTTCGAGGTGACTGACATCGACGCGTTCGTGTCGAAGTTGAAAGCCGCCGGCATCAACACCGACGGTGAAGTGAAAACAAGCGCCGATGCCTCGGGTCTTCGCCTCTGTTACATCACCGATCCATGGGGCACGGAGATCGAGATTACAGAGGGTCTGGCTACGACTCCGGCTTCCAAACCCTGATGGCGTCGGCGACGTCGCCCGCATCATTCCCCGCCGCCATCTATACTTGCCACATGAAGTACTCAGTCGTTCTGGTTCTCATCGTCGCCGCTGCCGTCTCCGCTCAGACGGGCCCGAACGACGCGCGAGCGCGGGAGATCTACAAAGAACTGATCGAGATCAACACCACCGACACGCCGGCCGGCAACGTGACCAGGGCCGCCGACGCCGTCGCCGCACGGTTGAAGGCCGCGGGTTTCCCTGCCGCCG